>NZ_JBFRKQ010000069.1:0-63759 GCF_041469505.1 Vibrio sp. 10N.286.49.E11 | reverse complement strand
TTTAACTGATCGGCATTACATCCGTAGATGCCTTTTCGTTAAATCATTGAGATTTAATATTACTTAATAGTAATACGAGCAAACTTACGCTTACCTACTTGGTAAACGGCAGTACCTGCTTCAGGCACGAATTTGCTGTCTTCAATCTTCTCGCCTTCAAGCTTAGCAGCGCCTTGCTTGATCATACGCATCGCATCAGAAGTCGAGTTTACAAGACCCGCTTCTTTTAGAACGTTCGCAATTGGCAGGCCTGCTTCGAATTCAAACTCCGGCATTTCATCAGGAACTTGGTTCTTAGCAAAACGGTTAACGAACTCTTGCTCAGCGGCTTCAGCATCTGCTTCACTGTGGAAACGAGCGATGATCTCTTTAGCAAGAAGCACTTTAACGTCACGCGGGTTCTTACCTGCATCAACGCCAGCTTTCAGTTCCGCAACTTCTTCAAGAGGACGGAAAGACAGCAGCTCGTAGTAGCTCCACATTAGATCGTCAGAGATAGACATGATCTTACCAAACATCTCGCTTGGTGCTTCGCTAATACCGATGTAGTTATGCGCAGACTTAGACATCTTCTTAACACCGTCTAGACCAACAAGTAGTGGCATCATTAGTACCGCTTGTGGTTTTTGACCTGCTGCTTTTTGCAGTTCACGACCCATTAGAAGGTTAAACTTCTGGTCAGTACCGCCAAGCTCAACGTCGCTCTCTAGTGCAACAGAGTCGTGACCTTGTAGAAGTGGGTACATGAATTCGTGGATTGCGATCGGTTGACCACCAGCGTAACGCTTTTTGAAGTCATCACGCTCAAGCATACGAGCAACAGTTTGGTTAGAAGCAAGACGAATCATGCCTTCAGCGCCAAGCTCAGATAGCCATTCAGAGTTGAAACGAATTTGCGTCTTCGCAGGATCTAGAATCTTGAATACTTGCTCTTTGTAAGTTTCAGCATTCTTCAATACGTCTTCGCGGCTTAGCGGTGGACGTGTTGAGTTTTTACCTGATGGGTCACCAACCATTGCAGTGAAATCACCGATAAGGAATGTCACTTCATGACCAAGCTCTTGGAAAGCACGAAGCTTGTTAAAGATAACCGTATGGCCTAGGTGGATATCTGGAGCTGTTGGATCGGCACCCAGCTTAATGCGTAAAGGACGACCTTCTTTTAGTTTTGCAATCAGTTCGTCTTCTGGAATCAGTTCTTCTACGCCACGTTTGATCTCGGCTAGTGCAGCTTCAATACTCGCCATTCTTGTTCACTCCCACAGATTTGGCAAAAATACATTAATTAGACATCTTACTTGAATAGCGATGTATTTTGAAACCAGTTACACTATTCCGTCGTCGATTTTCATAATATTTACAGAACGAACCGGAACATGTTGTCTATTTTTGCACGCCTTCCTATTTTGCACCGGGCTTTTATCGCATTTTTTAGTGCCATAATTTTCGTCGCGATTTTCTTACTCCCCGACGTCAACAGTTTGCGTGACGATTCGGGCGCTTTAGTTGTGGGAAAACATTACCCACTGACTATCAATGCCTCTGCACTTATTAGCTCAAGTGACGCTCCACCGACGGCAGTGCTCAATTGGGAGAAATACACCGTTCGCTCTGGCGAAAGCACCTCTGTTTTATTTGAACGTATTGGCCTCTCATACCGTCTGCTGATCACGCTACTCAATACCAATAATGATATTAAGAAGCAGCTGTCTAACCTAAGACCTGGTGATGTCTTGCAGTTCGGCTTTGATGAAAACAACGACCTTATTCAGTTAAAACGACAACTTAGTGCGTTTGAAAGCTTCAAGATCACTAAATCTGGCGATTCTTTCTCATCAAGTTTCGACAAAAAAGAAGTGGTATACCAATACAATTATGCCGAAGCCAACATCACCTCTAACTTCTGGAACGCTGGCGTCAACGCAGGTTTAACCGCAAACCAAATTATGGAACTGGCCGGCATCTTCGGTTGGGATATCGACTTTGCGTTAGATATTCGTAAGAACGACAGCTTCAAAATCTTATACCAAGAGAAAGTGGTTGAAGGTGAAGTAGTTGGTCGCGGTAAGATCATGGCAGCCGTGTTCAAAAACCAAGGCGATTCATTTACCGCGGTATTGGATGATAAAAGCGGCAACTACTTCGATGAAAATGGTCGTGCGATGAAGAAGGCGTTCTTGCGCTCACCAATTGATTTTCGTCGCGTAACATCGAACTTTAACCCTACCAGGAGACACCCAGTAACCGGTAAGATTCGAGCTCACCGCGGTACTGACTACGCAGCCCCTGTTGGCACGCCTATCTGGGCAGCCGGTGACGGTATTGTTCAGAAGTCAGGTTACAACCAATTCAATGGTAACTACGTGTTCATCCGCCACAGCAACACCTACATCACCAAGTACCTGCACATGAAGCGACGTATGGTGAAAACCGGTCAGCGCGTAAAACAAGGCCAAACCATTGGTACTTTGGGCGGTACAGGCCGTGTGACTGGCCCGCACTTACATTATGAATTCTTGGTTAATGGCGTACATAAAAATGCGCGTACCGTGAAATTGCCTCAATCCAAGTCGTTAACTGGTAAAGCAAAAGCAACCTTTATTGCCAACTCAGAGATTCGATTAAGAAACCTTGAGCGATACGGTCAGTTACTAGCGACTAACTAGGCGTTTGTAGCTTCACTGCAAAATAGAAAAATGCAAAGAGCGCCCATCAAGGCGCTCTTTTTTATGCTCACATACCACAACTAGCTACTGTTTTTCAGGTTTGTTGTTCCGTCCAAGCATTAACAAACAAGGGGTTAATACTAAAGTCAGCACCGTGGCAAACGCCAAACCACCAGCAATAGCGGTCGCAAGCTGTGACCACCATTGTGTACTTGGCGCGCCAAACTCTATCTTTTGATTAATCAGGTCGATGTTCATCTCTAACACCATCGGCATTAAACCTAAGATAGTCGTAACCGTCGTGAGCATTACTGGCCTTAAACGCTGAACACCGGTTCTTAGAATCGCATCTCGCTTGTCCAAGCCTCTTTTGATGAGCTGATTATAAGTATCAATCAACACGATGTTGTTGTTCACGACTATGCCGGCGAGCGCTATTACCCCAACTCCCGACATCACAATGCCAAACGGACGTTGGAAGATCAGTAAGCCAACGAACACGCCAACGGTCGAAAACAATACAGCACTCAGAATCAAAAACGCTTGATAGAAGCTATTGAACTGAGTAATCAGAATCAAAGCCATTACCGCCAAAGCAACCAAGAAAGCACTTTGTAAAAAGGCTGACGAGTTTTCTTGTTCTTCGTTTTGACCACGGATGCGAAATTCCACGCTACTCGGCAGCCCTAGCTCACTCAATGCTTGTTCGATCTTTGGTAGTTCGAGAGCAAGGTTATACCCTTCTTCCATATCCGCCATGATGTTCACCACACGCTTGCCATCAAGGCGTTTAATGGTGTCTTGCTTATGGTCGGGAACGATCTGAGCGAAATTAGTAATAGGTACTAAACCTGCTGGCGTTTTCACCCTAAGCTGGTCGAAGCGCCCGATATCACGCTTATCATTAGGGTAGCGCACCAAGATATCGACCTCTTCTGAAGAGTCATCGGGCAGATAATCACCAATCTTGAGACCATTAGTCACGAATTGAACGGTATTACCCACTAAGGTCGCATCAGCTGCAAAGCGCGCAGCATCGTCGCGGCGAATATCCACCTTCCAATCGATGCCATCTTTACTCGCAGTATCGCTGATATTGGTCAGTGCTTTATTTCCATCAGCCCAACCTCTCACAATTTTTGCAGCCTGATTGAGCTGCTCTGGAGTTCTTGCCGACAGCTCAATCACTAAGTCATTTTCAACCGGAGGCCCAGCATCAGGGAACTTATATTCAATCTCAACACCAGCGTATTGATCGGTTTGTACCTTCAACTCATCAATAATCGCCTTAACGCTGCGTCGATATTGCCAGTCAACAGGCGTAATTGAGATCAAACCAATCTGGTCGTCACCACCAGTACGCGTGTAAACGGTATCGAACTCATCATGATTGAGCATCATCAGTTCAATATCACGCATGATGTCATCCTTTTCTTGGATAGACAGATCACCATGAGAGCGAACTTTGACGTTAAAGAATGGCGGATCAACTTCTGGGAAGAACTCTGCACCTAGACCCGCTTTGGAATAAGTAAAACCCACCGTAACCGCAAGTAATATCGCACTGAAAAGAATCTTAAAGGGATGCTTAATCGCAATCGACAACGTGTGGTAGTACGCTTTGGTTAAGCCTGTCGCTTGTGAAAAATCACCATTATGCAGCGCCACCATTCGCGATTGGCTTTTGGGCGATACATATTGAGGTTTACCAATCAAACCACCGAGTACAGGCACAAACAACAACGCCATAATCAATGAAGCGGTTAAGGTTGCAATCAACGTTAATGGCAAGAACTTCATGAATTCGCCCGTCACATCCGGCCAAAACAGTAACGGAGCAAATGCAGCCAAGGTTGTAGCCGTTGATGCCGTTATTGGCCACGCCATTCGTTTCGCTGCATCTCGGTAAGCGGCTTTACGCCCTTCACCTTCTTGCATTCGCCTGTCGGCAAACTCGGTAACCACAATTGCGCCATCGACCAACATACCAACAGCCATGATCAACGAGAACAGCACCACGATGTTGACGGTTAAGCCAAACACCGAAAGAACCAATAACCCGGTTAGGAATGAGCCTGGAATGGAAATACCCACTAACAAAGCGGTACGCACACCAAGAATCGCGATGATAACGATCACCACCAGAATAATGGCGGATAAGATATTGTTTTGCAGATCATTAAGCATGATCTTCACATCTTTAGATTCATCCCAGGTGTATTTGACCAACAGGTTATTTGGCCATTCCGCTTGCTGCTGAGCACCAGCCATTACCGCTTTGACTAGCTCAACGGTTTCGATGATGTTCTCACCTGCACGCTTCTTGATATCCAACACCACCGCAGATTTGCCATCTAAACGAGCAAAACTTTCAGGATCTCGAAACGCTCGACGAACCGTAGCGACATCGCCAAAAGTGACCACCTGCTTGCCATCCACTTTAATAGGCAACTCAAGCACGTCTTTTAAGGAGTTAAATACCGAAGGGACTTTGACAGAAAAACGTCCGTAGCCAGTATCAACAAAACCTGCGGCCACCACTCGATTGTTCAGAGCGATCAGATTATAGATATCCGCTTGATCTAAGCTGTAGCTCTCCATCAATAACGGATCGACAATGATCTCGACGATGTCAGCGCGATCGCCCGCAATATCGACTTCAAGGATTTGGCGATAGCTTTCTAATTTGTCTCCAAGCTCTCGGGCAATTTGCACTATGGTGCGCTCAGGAACGGTACCGAATAGCACAACAGACAAAACAGGTTGCTCAGAAGCCAGCGTCACCTCATTTACGGTCGGTTCGTCACTGTCTTCTGGTAGTTTTGGTTTAGCCAGATCAACCGCGTCACGCACATCGGCCATTGCTTTGGTGAGATCGACGCCAACATTAAACTCCAACACAACAGAGGCATGCCCTTCTGCTGCGGTTGCTGTCATCTCTTTTACGCCTTCAATCGACCTCAGCTCTTGCTCAATAGGTCGAACCAATAAACGTTCTGCATCCGTTGGCGAGATCCCTTGGTGCCCGACCGAAACATAGATAATCGGGATAGTAATATCGGGGCTCGATTCCTTAGGTATCGTGATATAGGTGACGACACCGGCTACAAGGATTAACGCTAAAAGGGAGAGCATTGTTCGAGCACGAGACAAGGCTGCATCAATAATTGAATACATCGGTTATCTCCTACTCTGCGGTTACGTTAGAGAGTTCAGCGACTTGCTCAACAGCAATCACCGAATCACCATCACGCACAAACCCTTGGCCTACTGTGATGATATCGACGCGTTGACCTAGCCCCGTGAGCCACACTCCATCTTGTTCGGCCTTTACTAGCTGAATGCCTACAAACTTCACCGTTGGTGAGTCATCGACTGAAACCAAGGTTTTGACCCCTAGGTTACCCGCCTCATCCAATGCTAGCATCGCCGGTGTTATCTTTATTGCATCTCTTGTTTCTAGGTTGAGTTTAACTTCGGCACTGACACCTGCTGGTAATAGGCCTTTAGAGTTATCGATTTCTATCTCGATTGGGAAGGTATTAGTAGCAACAGAAGAGATACGAGAAACATAGCGTAAACGGCCTTCCGCTTCTTCTCGCCCTAACAAACGAACCAAAGCAGATTGATTGACTAGCAAATGTTGGATATGACGCTCACTGACATCCGCCTCAATAACCAAAGGATCGAGGTCAATCACGCCAGCAACAGGATCGCCAACACTAACGAAATCACCGAGCTCCACCATCAAATCTTGAACCACACCCGAAAAAGGCGAAGTAATCACAGTATTCTTTAAAGCCAATTCCGCATTGCGCATCATGGCTTTTGCTTCTGTTAATGAAGCCTCAGCTGTGGTGTAGGCGATTTCACCTTGCAGTCCTCTTTTCTTCAGTGACTGCGCCGCTTTGAACTCTTTCTGCTTCAAGCGATATAACGCAGATGCTCGCTCTAGTTGAATCTCTAAATCACCCTTATCTATCTGGGCAATGGCTTGTCCTGCTTTAACCATCCCCCCCTTAACAACATTCAATCTGACAATCTTACCCGCGACTTCTGCACCTAGACGAGCATGCCTATCGGGCGCCGTTCTTCCATAGAGATCAATCGTTTTAAAGGTCGGTGATGAGGTGAAGGTTTGAAAGGAAACCTTAGCCAGCGGAATTTCTGTTGCCTTTTTTTCAGGTGACTCTTCTGCTTGCCCTACGCCTAAACCAAGCCAGATCGACAACAACACGACTAGAGTCAGAGAAACCAGCCACGGCTGCTTCAATTTCTGAAAAAGTGGTGAGTTAGAAAATAGAGTGGGCATAACAAATCCTTTTGTCCGATGTCATTCAGGCGCGCTAGTTGGCTTAATAGCGTGATGTGTAACTTCCTTATGCACAAAGGTAACCTTAACAGACCAATCCTCAACGAAGTTGGACGCTATCGACAGTTTAAAAAATATGCCGTGTACTAAAAATGAGAGGAATGCTTTGAAAAGTAATAAGTTACTAAGTAAAAACAAAAACGCCGAACATAAGTTCGGCGTTTGAAATGTATCTAATACAGCTTTGAGCTCAAGCTATTTTCAACTCATGCTATACGCTGAATGATGCGCCACAACCACATGTTGTTGTAGCGTTCGGGTTGTTCACAAAGAAGCGTGCGCCTTCTAGGCCTTCAGTGTAATCAACCATGCCGCCCATTAGGTATTGTAGGCTCATTGGATCAACAACCAGCGTTACACCGCTGTTTACAATTGTAGTGTCGCCATCATTTACTTTTTCATCAAATGTGAAGCCGTATTGGAAACCGCTACAACCACCACCTGTAATGTATACACGCAGTTTTAGTTCTGGGTTTTCTTCTTCAGCAATTAGCGTTTGTACGCGGGTAGCTGCTGCATCAGAAAAAGACAATGGGATATTTACTTCGCTCACGACAACCTCTCTTACCTGTGTCAAAAACAACATGATACAAATCTAATTCGAGACCATAGTTGTTGAGTATTTTCTTATATTCCGGTGATTATCTAATACCTGACTGAAACGTTCAAGTATTCACCACAGGATCGGTCCTTTTACTGCTGTAAACTCGCCAATATCTAACAATTAAAACGTGTAACCACACAAAACAACCAGATTCGGGTGATTATCTGGGCGAAAGCATTCCTAGTTGGATTAGGGATAGGTACAATGCGTGCCAATTGGTCCGACAGTCAAAAGAGGATATATCAATGACCAAATCAGCAGAGCTGTACGAAAAAGCACAGCAAACCATTCCTGGTGGCGTAAACTCTCCAGTTCGTGCATTCAATGGCGTAGGTGGTTCTCCAATCTTCGTTGAACGCGCTGATGGCCCACTTATTTTTGATGCTGATGGTAAAGCGTATATCGATTACGTTGGCTCTTGGGGTCCAATGATCCTTGGTCACAACCACGCGGTTATTCGTGACGCAGTTATTGCAGCAGCTCAACGCGGCCTTAGCTTCGGTGCTCCAACCGAAACTGAAATCAAAATGGCTGAACTGGTATCTGAGATGGTTCCATCAATGGAACAACTACGTATGGTGAGCTCAGGTACAGAAGCAACAATGAGCGCGATTCGTCTAGCTCGTGGCTTCACTGGTCGTGACAAAATCCTTAAGTTTGAAGGCTGCTACCACGGCCACGCAGACAGTCTACTGGTAAAAGCTGGTTCCGGCGCACTGACTTTAGGTCAACCAAGCTCTCCTGGTGTACCGGCTGACTTTGCTAAGCTGACATTAACGGCAACCTTCAACAATCTAGATTCAGTACGTGAAATCTTCGCAGCAAACAAAGGCGAGATCGCTTGTATCATCGTTGAGCCAGTAGCGGGTAACATGAACTGTATCCCTCCTGTAGAAGGCTTCCACGAAGGTCTACGTGAAATCTGTGATCAAGAAGGTGTATTGCTAATCTTTGATGAAGTAATGACAGGTTTCCGCGTTGCTGAAGGTTGTGCTCAGGCTTACTACAACATCAAGCCAGACCTAACGTGTCTTGGTAAAGTGATTGGCGGCGGCATGCCTGTCGGTGCTTTCGGTGGTCGTAAAGACGTGATGCAATACATCGCACCAACTGGCCCTGTTTACCAAGCGGGTACGCTTTCAGGTAACCCTGTTGCAATGGCTGCTGGCTACGCATGTTTGAACCTTCTACGAGAAGAAGGCAACGAAAAGCGTCTAGCTTCAAAAACTAAGCAGTTGGCAAAAGGCTTCAAGCAACTTGCTGACAAGCACGGCATCCCGATGCTAGTTCATCAAGTTGGCGGTATGTTTGGTTTCTTCTTCACTGACCAAGAAACTGTGACGTGCTACGAAGATGTAACTAAGTGTGATGTAGAACGCTTCAAGCGCTTCTTCCACCTAATGTTAGATCACGGTGTTTACCTTGCACCTTCAGCATTCGAAGCAAGCTTTACTTCTCTTGCTCATGGTTCAAAAGAACTTGATGCAACACTAGAAGCTGCTGACCGCTCTCTTGCGATCATTGCTGCTGAAAGCAAATAATCGAAAGCACTTTATAAGTCGCTAACCGATTGAATTTAGGGCTGCATTAAATGCAGCCCTTTTTTATATATCGCGCTCACCAGCCACAGATATGACAGCTTATTTAGCCGTCGACTAAGGCTAAAGCTGAACCAAAAGCATTAACGTTCCCAGAAAAGGAAAACCAACAACATCAAGGTACCAAGGAACATTCTGAACCAAGGGATCTCTTTTTTTGTTTGCTGTTCTTCGTCTTGGCATTTCTTATCTTTATTACAGCATCCCATTATCAAAACTCCTCATTGCTAACTCTCTGTTTTGCAGCCATTATAAACTCAGAACGCAAATATAGAGACCATTACCGTGTCAGAAAAACTCAAAATCAATTCCAGCCACTGGGTGATCATCATTGCCCTACTCGCGGCGGCTTATGCTTGTTACTTGCTTATCGAGCCATACGTTAACTCTATCGTGATGGCCTTTATCATTTCACTATTGATGTTCCCAATCCATGAGTGGCTTGAAAAAAAGCTCCCGAATAAAGAAAACATCGTCTCTCTGCTGTCTTGTGTGATTCTGACTTTCATTATTGTTATCCCTTTATTGGCAGTATTCGCAGCAATTGTTCAGCAAGGTTCTCTGTTCTCTCAGAATACTTACCAATGGGTGACCCACGGTGGCATTCAGACTCTGTTTGCTCACCCGTTAGTGGTCAAAGCGCTGTCATTTGTGAATAACTACCTGCCTTTCGACAACATTGAGCCCCAAGCCATCGCACAAAAAGTCGGTGAGTTTGCGACAAGCTTTGGTTCTAAGTTAGTTGGTATCAGTGCCAAAATCTTAGGTGACGCGACCAATTTCTTGATGGATTTCTTCTTGATGCTGTTCGTTTTGTTCTTCTTATTAAGAGATCACGACAAAATCATCAGTGTGGTTCGTCATATTCTGCCGCTGTCTCGTAGCCAAGAAGACAAACTTCTAACAGAGATAGAGCAAGTATCTAAATCAGCAGTAATGGGCTCATTCTTAACCGCCATCGCGCAAGGTTTTGCTGGCGGTTTAGGTATGTGGATTGCTGGTTTCCCAGGTCTATTCTGGGGCACTATGATGGGCTTTGCCTCTTTCATCCCAGTTGTGGGAACCGCATTAATCTGGATCCCAGCTGCAACTTACTTGTTCCTAACAGGTGATACCACGTGGGCGATTTTCCTAACGGTTTACTGTGTAGCGATTGTTGGTTCAATTGATAACCTTCTGCGTCCGCTGCTAATGCAAGGCAGCGCAGGCATGAATACCCTAATGATCTTCTTCTCACTATTGGGCGGTATTCAACTGTTTGGCCTAATTGGTCTTATCTACGGCCCACTGATTTTTGCGATTACCATTGTCCTATTCAACATCTACGATGAAGAGTTTAAGGACTTTTTAAACCAGCAAGACAAGAGTTAATCAACGGTTCGACAACTTGGTTGCCGAACGAGTATTAAACACTTCAAGCTTTGGGCGGATTATGCGAAAATCCGCCCTCATTTTTTGCTAACGATTCAACAGAGTGTCCTATGTCAGCTTATATTGCCCCAAGCCAGATTGCTCAACGCCAACTCGCCTACTTTGAAGGCAAACATGTTTTAGTTGCCGGTGAGGCAGAAGACTTGTTCCCTGTTGAGTTAGCGAAGCATTGTGAATCTGTCTCTGTGTTTACTTCTAATTACAGCTACTACCGTCAATTAGAAGGCTGCAACACCATCCAACGTTTTTATGGTGCGGAGTTTACCGAAGAGACCAAAGCCGACTTAGTGATGCTGTACTGGCCAAAAGCCAAAGCGGAAGCGGAATTTTTGTTGGCGATGCTATTTGCCAAGCTAGGCAAAGATACCGAAATCGTCGTGGTTGGTGAAAACCGTTCAGGCGTGAAAAGCATCGAGAAGATGTTTGCTCCTTACGGCAAAGTTGTTAAATACGATTCAGCGCGTCGTTGCTCTTTCTACTGGGGTCAATGCTTCGAGCAACCACAAGCGTTCAACCTGCAAGACTGGTTTAAGACCTACACGGTTAACATTGATGAACAACCTCTGACGGTAAAAAGCCTTCCTGGCGTCTTCAGTCACGGTCAATTCGATGTTGGTAGCCAACTTCTGTTGGACACCCTGCCAAAACTAAAAGGCAAGGTACTGGATTTTGGCTGTGGTGCAGGCGTATTAGGCGCGGTAATGGCATCTCGTAACCCAGATATCGAGCTAGAAATGTGCGACATCAGTGCGTTTGCCGTGGCATCAAGCCAAGCAACACTAGAAGCGAATGGTTTAACGGGTAAAGTCTTCGCATCCGATGTCTATTCAGACACTGCACAAGACTACCAGTTCATCGTCAGTAACCCACCATTCCATTCAGGTTTAGACACTAGCTACAGCGCGACTGAGACCTTGCTTGCTCAGGCTCCTAAGCATTTGAAGCGTTCTGGTGAGATGATTATTGTTGCGAACAGTTTCTTAAAATACATTCCAATTATTGAACAAGCATTTGGAAAATGCGCGACTCTAAATAAGACCACTAAATTCGCGATCTATCACGCAAACAAATAACCTCTCTAGCACAGCGCAGGGTCATTATCTGCGCTGTCTGTTCATATTTTTGTCAAAACTCTATAAAAATGAGCTTTTGCACACGCTTTAAATACCACTTACTTGTCAAAGTAAAAAAACTCGTTAATTTCGTTAAATTGGAACCCGTTAATTCTATTCTCTGTACTTGTTTTCGCCCCTTTTAGCAGTACATCAAAGGAAAGTAGTACCCAATTTATGTTTAGATTCTATCGTAAGCAGAAGTTTAAGCGCCTTCAAAATACCCTAATGCTGGCATTTCTTGTCCTCAGTATTACCCCAGTGACACTTATCGCGATCTTTTTCCTTCAATCGCACAGTCAGGACCTTCAGGAACAAAGCACCTCACACCTTGTTTCAGTCCGTGATACTAAGCAGCAACAGATTGTCGACTACCTACAAGCTCAAGAATCCCAAGTGATGGGCTTTGTTCGTTCTGAACTAGCCAATGCCAGTGGCGGCCGATTCTATGGTTTGATCAATGCATTCCAACGTCTAGGGTTAGATATTGACGAAGCACGCAGTAATGCGCAGCAACGCTACATTCAAGGATCGGGCGATCAAATCAAAACATCGATTCTTCCTGAATCCAGTAGCTTCATTGGCAGTGAGCGTTACCGCCTACTGCACAAGCGCTACCATAACGCTTACCTTGAGTTGCTTAAACGCTCCGATTTTGACGATATTCTATTGGTTGATATTAACGGTAACGTTGCTTACTCCGTCTTTAAAAATGACGATTACGGCACTAACTTGCTGACAGGTAAATACAAAGATTCAAACCTAGGCGTTACCTTTCAACGGCTCGCTAAAGATGTCACCGATCGCCGTAAGTCTAATGAGGATTACACGCCTGTTATTGTCTCGGACTTTAAAGACGAGAACGGTAAACAGACCGCATGGCTAGGTGCACCTATCGTTCAACAGGGCTACCTACACAGTTACGCGATGTTTAGATTACCTATCAACGGCATTACTAAGCTGATTGCGGATCTCAACAAGAGTTCGAATATTCAAACGCTGCTTGTAGGTGATGATCACCTGCCGCGTAGCCTTGCTCATTCACAAGAATCTATCAACTTGAGCTTAGATGTTGTCGATAAAGCATTGGCTGGCGAAACAGCGGTTGGCACCTTCGACAACACCCTAGATCAAGCGATCATCGCGGCATATACGCCAATTGAGCTGAAATACGCAACATGGGCTCTTGTCGTAGAGCTGCCAGAGAAAGAGGCGTTTGCCCGTATTCATCAGTTAGAAAAGATCTTCGTGATCGTGATGCTAACGGCGATCATTCTGGTAGTCGTTGCATCGCACTATCTGTCTAACTTCATCACATCCCCACTGCTTAAACTGACGTGGGCTGCCGAAAAAGTATCGGCGGGTGATCTCGATGAAACCATGATCAATACCGAGCGCAAAGATGAGATAGGCCGACTCGCGGTGAGCTTCGAAAGAATGCAGCGATCTATTCGTGAAAAAATGCAGCTCATCAAAAGCCAAAACGATGAGCTTGAGGACAACCTTAAGACCATTCAAAAGCAAAACGAAGAGTTACAACTGGCAAATAAACTCAAAGATGAGTTCTTAGCGACTACTTCACATGAATTGAGAACACCACTGCATGGCATGGTGGGTATCGCTGAAGCGTTGATATCTGGAGCTAACGGCCCTATTCCTGCTAATCAGAAATATCAGTTGGATATCATCATCAATAGCGGTCAGAGATTGGCGACCTTGGTTGATGATCTGCTTGATTATCACAAGATGCGCTATGGCAGCTTAGATATTAAGAAATCAGCCGTTGATTTGTCGGCAGCCACCAGCTTGGTCCTAGAGTTGTCTCATCACCTATTGGGCAATAAGCCAATCCGTATTATTAACCAAGTCCCAAGTGATTTAGGTCTGGTTTCATCGGATCCTCAACGACTTGAGCAAGTGATGTATAACTTGGTCGGCAATGCCATCAAGTACACCTCAGAAGGTAAAATTGTTATCTCTGCCAGCGTTATCGATGACAACATTCGTGTACAAGTTGTCGATACTGGCCAAGGTATACCGGCCGAGTACCTTGAGCACATCTTTGAGCCATTGATTCAAGCAGGCCAAGATGCGAGTAACTACCGCCAAGGTGCAGGGCTTGGATTATCGATCAGTCGTCAGTTGATCGAGCTAATGGGCGGTTCACTGTACGTTAGTAGCCAACCAATGCTCGGCACTACGTTTAGCTTTACCCTGCCCCTAGCTACTCAAGATGAGTTAGACAGTTACAACGAATCAGGTCACTACTCGCACTTCCAAGCGCCTGATTTAATTGATAACAGCCAACAAGAAAATAGTGTTATCAGTGAAAACCCAGATGGCCCGTTATTGGTTATCGCCGATGATGAGCCGGTTAACCTGCGAGTATTAGACAGCTTCTTGAAGTTAGAAGGTTATCGAGTACGTACTGCATGTGATGGCCCTGAAACCATTGAACTGATTGAGAAAGAGAAGCCAGAGCTGCTTCTACTCGACATCATGATGCCAGGAATGAGCGGCTATCAGGTTTGTGAAGCACTGCGTAAGCAATACGATCATGCTCAGTTGCCAATCATCATGCTAACGGCACTCAACCAAGCAGAAGACCGTGTTCGAGGTTTCGAAGCTGGCGCCAATGACTACTTGTCTAAACCGTTCAACAAACAAGAACTAGCGGCTCGAATTACAGCACATCTATCAGCAAGCAAAGCTGAACAGAGACGCCTTGAAAACGACCAACTGCAACTCGAGCTCAAACATAGAGCGATGGTTGAGGCTAACTTGTTAGAAACTCAAGGCCGCTTATTAGAGCAACTAGAATCGGCACCTGAAGCCATCATCTGTATTCGTGACGACCAACGTATTCGCTTTGCTAACGAAGCTGCGGCGAAGCTATTCAGACGCGGACAAGAACAACTTAAACGCTCAATGGTCGACGAGATCATTGCGCCTAAATACCTTAAGGTAGAACAAGCCCACTACTGCGGTGATATTGATATCTATATAGACGATACACGTCAGCGCATACCAAGTGACATCCTTAAGCTGCCTGAAGGCTCAGGGCTCGACACCATGTATATCTTCAATGTAGGTGGTGGTGTTAACTCAAACCGAATCAATAACCTTGAAACGGCGGTTGAGGCTCTCTCTAGTTATGCCTTTGAAGGCGACAAAGATAAGTTACAGCAGCTGAAAGAGCTTGGCGGAGAATTTACTCGTCTTGCTGACAAGGCAACCGGTGAAGGTAAAAACAAGCAAGAGTTAATGCGTGAGGTACTGGTCGATGCGATGACTAATGCCATCATCTACTGGGAATCGGTGACTGGTGAAACCAAGTTCGCTTTCGCCGAGAAGAGTGGCTTGTGGCGCGTCTACTTAGACCGCAGTACGCTGCAAACTCGAACGCTAGACAAATACCTACGCGTAGAAACCCTACCGAAAACCCCTCGCTGGCGAACGGTACTAAGCTCAATCGAATTCATACTGGAACACTGTAAAGAACAGACGCCAGAAAGAACCCATATTGAGATGCTAAGAGATAAACTTCAGAAACTACTGACCAGTTAATCCCTGAACCAACATCACGATACTTTGAATAATGGAGCCCACCTGGCGTGGGCTTTTTTGTACGCCTAATAATCACAAAAAGTAGAATCCCATCGCTTGCAACGCACTTTTTTTACGCCCTTAAACAAGGAGGAATTCACGCCAATTACGTACAGTGTGAGCTCGTAACCGTCAGTACTTTTCGTTCTATTCTCAATCATATCTGACCGTTATCTGACTCTTTGTTGCAGTTTGAGAAGCTAGTCACAACAGAACGGCAGATTTAATTTTCTAGGGAAATTTAACGTAAAACTGGCAAGTGACCGAGATCTACAATTATACCAACTTAGGGTAAAGCATTATAATAAAAAGCCTTTAAAGTTAGTGACCACTTACAACCTTCAAGAACCTCAAAACCAAATGCGAGTCACATCACTTTAACAATTGCGTACAAAAAACCACCAAAGCAACCTATTTTGACGTTAATGACGTGGGGTTGTGTGTTTTTAACGTTTTTGACGGGAAACGAGTTTGATTAATTCATCGATAAGGTGTTTTCTTACTCCTGCCAAAGGCCTACAGGCCACTCTTACCACTTCTCAGAATCAACGATGAATCTGGAGCAACGAAGAAGAGGTAGGCCTTTAACCAGAGTGTGTATCTACTAAACAATTTAGCGACAGATAACATTCAATCCATTAGTGAAATGAAAGCAAATAGTAAGGAACAGCTATGCTTGCCAATATAAAAAAAACAGCAATAGCAACAGCAATTATTGCAACTGCTACAACAGGTTTTGCATCAGTAGCAACCGCTGCAGAACGCAGTGAACTGACCGTTCACCCGAAAGAGTACACTACATTCGTACGTAACTTTAACCCGTACCTTGGTGCTACTAACCTACATACTACAACTGACTTCATGTATGAGCCGCTAGTAGTATTTAACGAAATGCACGGTAACACTCCAGTGTTCCGTCTAGCTGAAAACTTCAAGATGTCAGATGATCTGATGAGCGTTGTTTTCGACATTCGTAAGGGTGTTAAATGGTCAGACGGAGAAACTTTCTCTGCTGATGATGTTGTTTTTTCTTTCAACCTTGTAAAAGAGAAGCCAGAGCTTGACCAATCTGGTATCAACTCTTGGGTAACTTCTGTAGAAAAACTGAACGACAACCAAGTTAAGTTCACACTAACAGAAGCAAACTCAAACGTACCTTACGAGATTGCTAAAGTACCTGTAGTACCTAAGCACATCTGGAAAGACGTTAAAGATCCATCAACGTTTACCAATGAGAACCCGGTAGGTTCTGGTCCATTTACAGAAATCGATACGTTTACAGCGCAGCTATACATCCAGTGTGCAAACCCGAACTACTGGGATGCAGACAACCTAGATGTTGACTGTCTACGTGTTCCACAAATTGCGAACAACGACCAATTCCTAGGTAAAGTTGTAAACAGTGAAATGGACTGGACGTCTTCTTTCGTTCCAGATATCGATCGTACATACGCAGCAGCTAGCCCTAAACACCACTACTGGTACCCGCCAGCAGGTACACAGGCATTCATCGTTAACTTCAAGCACCCTGATGCTGCGAAGCATGAAGCATTGAGCAACGTTGACTTCCGTCGTGCTTTCTCTATGGCTCTTGACCGTCAAACTATCATCGACATCGCATTCTACGGTGGCGGTACTGTAAACGATTTCGCATCGGGTCTTGGCTACGCGTTTGAAGCTTGGTCTGATGAAAAAACTCATGACAAGTACAAAGGCTTCAACACTTACAACGCTGAAGGCGCGAAGAAGCTTCTTGCTGACGCTGGCTTCAAAGATGTAAACAAAGATGGTTTTGTTGACACTCCATCAGGCAAGTCTTTCGAACTAATGATTCAATCGCCAAACGGCTGGACTGACTTCAACAACACAGTTCAACTAGCGGTAGAACAGCTAAACGAAATCGGTATTAAAGCAAAAGCTCGTACACCTGACTTCTCTGTTTACAACCAAGCAATGCTTGAAGGTACATACGACGTAGCATACACAAACTACTTCCACGGTGCGGATCCATACACGTACTGGAACAGTGCTTACAACTCATCACTACAATCTGGTGATGGTATGCCTCGTTTCGCAATGCACTTCTACAAAAACGACAAGCTAGATGGTCTTCTAAACAGCTTCTACAAAACAGCTGATAAGAACGAGCAGCTAGACATTGCACACGGTATCCAGCAAATCATCGCTGCAGACCAAGTGACAATCCCTGTGATGTCTGGTGCTTACATGTACCAATACAACACAACTCGCTTCACTGGTTGGTGGAACGAAGAAAATCCAAAAGGCCGTCCAAACATTTGGGCTGGTATTCCAGAGCGTCTACTTCATGTACTGGACCTAAAACCAGTTAAATAAGTAATCGTTCAATCCTTGCGGCGTAACCTCTTACGCCGCTTATAAAAATCCCCACACTCTCAATTGAAAGTATGGCGCTAGTCGTCAGGGGATTTTTCGTTCCAAATTTCGCTAGGAGCGACCTGAATCCAGAAACAGGGAAACAATCTGGGTGAGTAAGGTGTGAGTTATGGGTTATTTTTTAAGACGTTTGTCATTTTATTTTGTCGCGCTATTAGTTGCTGCGACGTTAAACTTTATTATTCCAAGAGCAATGCCTGGTGACCCAGTTACCATGATGTTTGCGAACGCTTCTGTACAAGTTACTCCAGAGCGTATTGCTGCAATGAAAGAACTATTAGGCTTCGTTGATGGTGGCTACTTAGTTCAATACGTGGCGTACATGAAGAACATTCTTAGCTGGGAACTTGGTACATCAATTCAATTCTACCCACTTTCTGTAAACACACTGTTGGGTGGAGCATTCGGTTGGTCGCTTTTCTTAGCCGGCACCGCAGTTATTCTTTCTTTCTCGATTGGTTCAATCCTAGGTATTTTCGCAGCCTGGAAACGCGGCAGTAAGTACGATGCCTTCGTAACGCCAGGAATGCTGATTCTACAAGCCGTTCCTCAAGTCGTTATCGCGATGATTGCACTATTTACCTTTGCAATCGGCTTGAAGTGGTTCCCGACGGGTTACGCTTACACCGCTGGTACTGTACCTGATTGGACAAGCTGGGCATTCATTAAAGATGTGGCTTACCATGCTTTCTTACCGCTGTTCTGTGCTTCAGTTGTTCAAATTGGTGGCTTCCTAGTCAACATGCGTAACAACATGATCAACCTGCTTGCTGAAGACTACATCACTATGGCGAAAGGCAAAGGCCTGAGCGAAAACCGAGTGGTATTCAACTACGCAGCGCGTAACGCAATGCTACCAAGTGTGACAGCACTTTCTATGTCGCTAGGTATGGCAATCGGTGGTCAGCTAATTATCGAAATCATCTTCAACTACCCAGGTCTTGGCAGCGTACTTTTCAACGCAATTAACGCTCGTGATTACCAAGTACTGCAAGGTCAGCTGCTTATCATGACGCTATTCATGCTGTTCTTTAACCTAGTTGCAGACATGCTTTACGTTGTTCTTGACCCTCGTCTTCGTAAGGGTGGTAAATAATCATGAAAGACTTTTTAAAACTCATTTGGCGTAACCCGATGGCCCTAACAGGCGTCATCATCCTAAGTATTTTTATTCTTGGCGCGATTGCAGCTCCATTAATCACCAAACATGTACCAGACAAGCGTACAGGTAACCCACACGAATATCCTGGTTTCGTGGTGAAGTCTGCACAAACTAACCCTGATGGCTGGGTTGCTCAAAATCTAGCAGACGACCGTCGTACATTGATCATGTCTAAAAAGGCAGACCACGTACTAGGTACAACTCGTATGGGTCGTGACGTTTGGTCTCAAGTGGTATACGGCGCACGCGTATCTCTTGCTGTAGGTTTTGGTGCGGGTCTAACCGTATGTTTACTCGCAACTGTTATTGGTGTTTCTGCAGGTTACTTCGGTGGCCGTGTCGATGACGTTCTAACAGCCGCAATGAACATCATGCTGGTAATCCCTCAATACCCATTACTGTTCGTAGTAGCAGCCTTTATCGGTGAGGCAGGGCCACTCACCATAACCTTGGTTATCGGCTTTATGTCTTGGGCTTGGGGTGCCCGTGTTGTTCGCTCCCAAACCTTAGCACTGCGTGAAAAAGAGTTTGTAAAAGCCGCTGAAGTTTTGGGTGAATCTTCATTCCGCATCATCTTCGTAGAGATTCTGCCAAACCTTATCTCTATCGTTGGCGCAAGCTTCATCGGTTCGGTGATGTACGCAATCATGATGGAAGCAACCATCTCGTTCCTAGGTCTTGGTGACCCGAACACAATCAGCTGGGGCATCATGCTTTACAACGTTCAAACCTCTTCATCAATGCTGATTGGCGCTTGGTGGGAACTGCTGGCTCCTTGTATCGCACTGACACTACTTGTAACTGGCCTTGCTCTACTTAACTTCGCGGTCGATGAGATTGCTAACCCGCAACTGCGTTCTCACAAAGGCATGAAGCGTTGGAAGAAACTAGCAGCTCAAGACAAAGAAGAACGTGAACCAGAACTACCACCACAAAATGCACTTTGGAGCGGAGATAAATAATCATGTCTGAACCACTAATTTCTATCCGCAACTTATGCGTGGATTACATCACAGAGTCTGGCGATGTTCGTGCGTGTAACAACGTAAGTTTCGACATCGCTCCAGGTGAAGTCTTCGGCCTAGCTGGTGAATCTGGCTGTGGTAAATCAACGGTCGCTTTCTCTCTTATGCGTCTTCATAAGCCGCCCGCTTACATCAGTGGTGGTGAGGTTATCTTCAACGGTGAGAACATCCTTGAATACAGTGATGACCGTATGCAGTCGTTCCGTTGGAGTGAGATGTCGATGGTATTCCAGAGCGCGATGAACGCACTCAACCCAGTACTACCGATGGAAGAGCAGTTCTGTGACGTAATCATGCGTCACACCAACATGACTCGCGAGCAAGCTAAGCAGCGTGCTGAAGGTCTACTTGAAATCGTCGATATTCACCCGAGCCGATTGAGTGACTATCCTCACCAATTCTCTGGCGGCATGCGTCAGCGCTTGGTTATTGCTATCGCGTTAGCACTGAATCCAAAGCTGATCATTATGGATGAGCCGACAACCGCACTTGATGTGGTTGTGCAACGCGAAATCCTACAAAAGATCTATGCACTAAAAGAAGAATTTGGCTTCTCAATTCTGTTCATCACCCATGACTTGTCATTGATGGTCGAGTTCTCTGACCGCATCGGCATCATGTACTCAGGTGAGCTAATCGAAGTGGCTAACTCTCAAGATATTCTAGAAAACCCTTACCACCCTTACACCAAAGGGCTGGGAAATTCTTTCCCTCCACTGACAGGGCCAAAGACAAAGTTAGCAGGTATTCCGGGTAACCCTCTGAACCTGTTAGAGATCCCTGAAGGGTGTCGTTTCCAAGCTCGTTGTGACCGTGTACATGAAAAGTGTACCAAGGTGCCAACCAAGCTGCGTTCTATCGACCCGGGACATTTGTCTAACTGCCACCTGTACGGTGACCCAATAGTACAAAGGAAGCTATAGCTTGCACGCTGACTCAGCGTGAATAACGAACAAGGCGGCTCGACCGCCTAAAAACAAGCAAAGCGAATAAGGATTCTGGAGACAATTATGAGCAAAGATTTCGGTCAATTATTGGTAGAAGGCAAGAATGTCGTAAAAGACTTCCCAATAAGCAGTACCACCATTCAAACCCCAATGATGCGTGCGATTAACGACGTGTCATTCAAGATGTACAAAAGCCGTGGCCTAGCAGTGGTTGGTGAGTCTGGTTCAGGCAAATCAACAACCGCAAAAATGATCGCAAAAATGTACGCACCTTCAGGCGGCACGATCGAATACAAAGGTCGTGATATCCAAGAGATCTCAAGCAGAAAAGATCTTATGCACTACCGTGAAGGCGTGCAGATGGTATGGCAAGACCCGTTTGGTTCATTGAACCCAACGCACAATATCTTCCACCACATAGCTCGACCACTGTTGATCCACAAGAAAGTATCTCCGGGCAATAAGAAAGAGCTAGAAGAACGCGTTTACGATCTTTTAGAGCAAGTAGGTCTCATTCCGCCAAAAGAGACGGCGAAAAAGTACCCTCACCAACTGTCTGGTGGTCAGCGTCAACGTGTCAACCTAGCCCGCAACATCGCGGTAGGTGCCGAAGTTGTATTAGCCGATGAACCAACATCAATGCTTGATGTATCGATTCGTGCCGGTGTTTTGAACCTGATGGAAGAGATGAAGTTTGAGAAGCAAATGTCTCTGCTTTACATCACTCACGATATCGCAACTGCTCGTTATATCGCTGAAGATCTTTCAGTGATGTACGTAGGACACATGGTGGAATGGGGCGATACCGATGACGTAATTGCTAACCCTCAGCACCCATACACGCAATTGCTTGTTTCTGCTGTTCCAGATCCTAAGAAATCGATCCACGAACAACTTGCTGGCAATAAAGGGGAGATTCCTCTGTGGACTCCAGTATCAGCTGGTTGCCCTTTTGCTGGCCGTTGTACTCACGCAATGGACAAGTGTAAAGAGCAACTGCCGGGTGTGACCCAATTAGCCGATAACCACTTTGTTCGTTGTTACCTACACGAAAGCTAAACATTAAAACTGAGTTAGGGTCTGCGGGCCCTAACTATTTATATCCAAACTAATTCAGGTACCTAGCCAAAAGAAACTAGGACCTTTGGAGAATATTGATGCTGTTATTGACCAACCATATTGGCTACGAATCTTCGGCTCCCAAGCAAGCGATCTTACAAACAAAAAAGACTCGTTTATCGAGTACGTCTGCACTTTTGGTGTGTGCTGACAACCATATTACTGTGGGCAACTTTGATGTTGTAAAACAAGGCCGCGTAGCAAACTGGCATCAAGGGCAATTCTTCACTATTGATTTCAGTTCAGTCACTGAATCTGGTCGCTACTACCTACGTTTTGACAACCTGCGTTCAGAAGTATTTGAGATTGGTAGCAACCTATTAATGAACCACACGTTTTCTGATGTGCTTCATTACTTTAAGTCACAACGCTGTGGCGGTATTTTCGACAAAAAAGATCGACAAGCACAAATTCTAGGTACCGACCGATACGTCGATGTCCACGGTGGATGGTATGACGCATCAGGTGATGTCAGTAAATATTTTAGCCACCTGTCTTATGGTAACTACCTAAACCCACAACAAATTCCGATGGTCGTTTGGAACATGCTAAAAAGCGTACGCTTGACTAGCCATAACCCAGACTTCCCGAAATTCTCCATGACTCGTCTAACGGAAGAGGCTCTGTTCGGTGCCGACTTCTTAGTGCGTATGCAAGACGCTGACGGATACTTCTATATGACGGTATTCGACAAATGGAGCAAAGATATCAACCAACGCGATATCTGCGCTTATGCGACTCAAGAAGGTCATAAATCAACGGACTTACAAGCGGGCTACCGACAAGGTGCAGGTGTTGCTATCGCAGCATTAGCCGCAGCTTCTGAGCTTGAAATCTCTGGCAGCTACTCGAGCCACACATACCTTGAAATGGCGGTTAAGGGTTACTGGCATCTAAAAGAGTACAACCTCCAGTATCTAAACGATGGTGAAGAGAACATCATCGATGAGTATTGCGCCCTACTCGCAGCCAATGAGCTGTATCGCGTAACACAAGACCAGCAATACCTATCAGAAGCAAGAACTTGGGCGACTCGTTTAATCTCTCGTCAGCAATCCGATGATTCATTTGAGCACTTCTGGTCGGCAAACTCTGATGGCTCTCGTCCATACTTTCACGCAGCTGAAGCCGGTCTTCCTGTGATTGCACTATGTGAATACATCGACAATGAAACCGATGCTGAATTAAAAGAACAGGCGCGCACAGTTGTTGAACAAGCTTGTCAGTTCGAAATCAACATCACCGACAAAGTCACCAACCCATTTGGCTATCCAAGACAATACGTTAAATCTGTCGATGGTGATAAACGTGATGCCTTCTTCGTCGCTCAACAGAACGAAACCGGTTACTGGTGGCAAGGCGAGAACGCACGCCTTGGCTCACTCGCAACCATGGCTTACCTAGTTCAACCGCACATTAAAGATAGCGAACTTCAAGAGCGCTTAATCCAGCTTTCACAAAATAGCCTTGATTGGATCTTGGGCCTCAACCCATACCACATGTGCATGCTCGATGGTCATGGCCATAACAACCCAGACTACCTACCTCAGCTTGGGTTCTTCAATGCGAAAGGCGGTATCTGTAATGGCATCACAGCTGGTTTTGAAGATGAACAAGACATTGCGTTCAATCCACCAGCACAAAAAGATGACATGCTTCAAAACTGGCGCTGGGGTGAGCAATGGATCCCTCATGGTGCGTGGTTCTTATTAGCAACCGCTGCACAGTTCAACTTCTTAGCTCAGCGTAAGGAGCAATAATCATGACTCTTTACTACGTCGGTATTGATGGTGGTGGTACTTCTTGTCGTGCTCGTATTCGTGACGCTCAAGGCAAACTGATTGGTGAAGCGAAAAGTGGCAGTGGCAACATCCTTTTGGGTGTTGATGTTGCGATGAGCTCAATTATTGATGCCATCACAAAAGCGGCACAACAAGGGCAACTCAACTCAGACCATTTTTCAAATATGCATGTTGGCCTAGCGCTGGCTGGCGCTGAGCAAAAATCAGCATGGTTCGACTTCATGGCTCAACCACACCCTTTCGCAAGCATGACACTAAATACCGACGCTTATGGCGCTTGCATTGGTGCTCACAATGGCCAAGACGGCGCAATCATGATCGGTGGTACGGGTTCTTGCGGTATCTTCCTAAAAGACGGTGAGCAATATGTGGTTGGCGGTCGTGAATTTCCGATTTCAGATCAAGGCGGCGGCGCAGTGATGGGCTTACGTTTGATTCAACAAGTCTTGCTTGCAGAAGACGGTATTCGCAACAAAACCCCGCTGACTCTACATGTGATGAATCACTTTAATAATGATGTGGATGCCATTGTCGAATGGTCAAAAGGTGCTATTCCAAAGGATTACGGTCAATTCTCACCAGTTATTTTTCAACTCGCTAACGAAGGTGACGAACTGGCTATCGATATGCTCAAGCAAACCGCGGCTGATATCGAAATGTTTGTCTTAGCACTGCATCGAAAAGGCGCTGACAAGGTGTGCTTAATGGGAAGTATCGCTGAGCGTATTCTCAACTGGCTATCACCACCAGTACAACAATGGATCGTTAAACCTCAATTCGACGCTATTGAAGGCGCATTGATGTTTGCCGGAAAACCACAACACAACTTGTATCAACAGGCTTAGCAGGGAAGTTATATGAATTATCGCATCGACTTAGCTGTTCTTTCTGAACAAAAAAATAACTGCCGATTTGGCCTTACGGTACATAACTTAAGTGACCTCGACGTAAAAGATTGGTCTCTGCACTTTGCATTTGATCGTTTCATCCTTCCAGAGAGTTTATCGCAAGGAGAGCTGACTCAAGTTGGCAGCTTTTGCTCATTCACACCAAGTTCGTCAGTGTTAAAGGCCAACAACCATTACTACCTTGAATTCAGTATTCAAAGCGCACCATTCCGCTTCTATTCTGATGGCCTTAACGATGCCTTTATCCAGTCACATAATGATGGAGAAACATCGGTACTGCCTGTCGCGATATCACCCATAGTACTGGCTTCGCCATACCGTGAACGCAATCAAATACCTGAAGTTAACGCTGCTGAGATTGCATTGATTCCTCAGCCTAATCAGATCGAATTTCAGCAAGGTAGTTTCGCGCTAAATAACGACTGCAGAATTGAGGTTCAATCTCATCTTGCTGATAAGGCAGTCTCTTGGTTCCAGCAAGAGTTGCTCTCGACCTTTGAGCTGTCTCTTTCGACCGCGCTTTCAGCTGAACTTTCAAAAGACGAAAGCGGCAACATTCTATTTCGCAGCAACCCGACGTTAGATGAAGCCGAGTACAAGCTAACAATCACAACTCAACAAGTGGTCGTAGAATCAGGCAGTCAATCAGGCTTCACTCATGCAGTAGCTAGCTTAATCCAATTAGTTCAACAACAAAATGCTGAACGCTTCTCTGTGCCATGTTGCAAAATCGCCGACCAACCTCGTTTCAAATACCGCGGCATGATGTTGGACTGCGCTCGTCACTTCCACTCAGTAGAGCAAGTGAAGCGTTTAATCAATCAACTGGCGCACTACAAGTTCAACGTATTTCATTGGCACCTAACTGACGATGAAGGTTGGAGAATTGAGATAAAGAGCCTGCCACAGCTAACAGAAATTGGCGCTTGGCGTGGCCCTGATCATGCACTAGAGCCGCAATATACCCACATTGCGGAAAACTACGGCGGCTTCTACACGCAACAACAAATTCGTGAAGTCATTGAATATGCAGAGCAACGCAGCATCACGGTGATCCCAGAGATCGATATTCCGGGACACTGCCGTGCCGCAATCAAATCACTGCCTGACATGCTGGTAGAGCAAGCGGATACCACTCAATACAAGAGCATTCAGCACTACAACGACAATGTGTTAAATCCAGGTTTACCGGGCACTTACCAGTTCTTAGATGCGGTTATTGAAGAAGTCGCAGAGCTATTCCCTAGCGAATTGATTCACATGGGCGCAGACGAAGTACCACCGGGCGTATGGACTAACAGCCCTGCAGCTCAAGCGCTGATGAAAGAACATCAATACCAAGACAGCAAAGATTTGCAAGGTCACCTATTCCGCTATGCCGAGAATAAGCTTAAGCAACTCGGCAAACGCATGGTGGGCTGGGAAGAAGCTCAGCACGGCGACAAGGTGAGCAAAGAGACCATCATCTATTCATGGCTCAGTGAAGAAGCGGCTGTGAACTGCGCTCGCCAAGGCTTTGATGTGGTATTGCAACCTGCACAATTTACCTATCTCGACATGACCCAAGATTATGCACCGGAAGAGCCGGGCGTAGATTGGGCTGCCGTTATCCCATTAGAACAAGCTTATACCTACGAAGCGCTTGCTGAGATATCCGACACCGACCCAATTCGTAAGCGGATCCGCGGAATTCAGTGTGCTCTATGGTGTGAGATCGTCACCAACCAAAAGCGTATGGATTACATGGTATTTCCAAGAATTAGCGCTTTAGCTGAAGGATGTTGGACACATAAAAACAACCGAAACTGGCTAGATTACCTGTCTCGCCTAAAGGGTCACTTGCCGCTACTCGACAGACTCAATGTTGACTATCGCAACCCTTGGAAAGCTCAATAAAACAAAACCAAAGCAACACTCACATCGAGCGCTTGCTAACTCAAATTAAGGTGCTCAGTCAGATAAGACTCAGCATCACTATTTAAAAATTAGCTGCATAGATGCAGTTTGTTAAAAAGGAAATGACAATGAAATACGGCTATTTCGATAACGACAATCGCGAATACGTCATCACTCGCCCTGATGTACCAGCACCTTGGACCAACTACCTAGGTACTGAAAAGTTTTGTACCGTGATTTCGCACAATGCGGGCGGTTACTCGTTCTACAACTCTCCGGAATACAACCGTGTTACTAAGTTCCGTCCAAACGGCACCTTTGACCGTCCTGGACACTATGTTTACTTGCGTGATGATGAGACGGGTGATTACTGGTCTATCTCTTGGCAACCAGTGGCCAAGAGCCTAGATGAAGCGAACTACGAGGTTCGTCACGGCCTGTCATACTCAAAGTTCAAATGTGAATACAGCGGCATTACCGCAACCAAGACGCTATTCGTACCTAAGGGTGAAGATGCAGAAGTTTGGGACGTTGTATTAAAGAACAACACTGACAAGCCACGTACTATCAGCACTTTCTCGTTTGTTGAGTTCTCTTTCAGCCATATTCAATCAGACAATCAAAACCATCAGATGTCTTTGTACTCTGCGGGCACGTCTTACCAAGAAGGTGTTCTGGAATACGACCTGTACTACAACACTAACGACTTTGAAGGCTTCTACTACCTAGCTTCAACTTTCTCACCAGACAGCTACGATGGCCAACGTGACAACTTCCTTGGTATGTACCGTGATGAAGCAAATCCAATTGCGGTTGAAAACGGTAAGTGTTCTAACAGCGCTCAAACTTGTTACAACCATTGTGGTTCTCTGCACAAGCAATTTACGATTCAACCCGGTGAAGAAGTTCGCTTTGCGTATGTACTCGGTATCGGTAAAGGCAACGGTGAACGCCTACGTGAGAAGTACCAAGACACAGCAAACGTAGACGCCGCTTTCCAAGGCATCAAAGATCACTGGGACGAGCGTTGCAACAAATTCCAAGTTAAGTCGCCAAACGAAGGCTTAGACACAATGATCAACACGTGGACGCTATACCAAGCGGAAACCTGTGTGGTTTGGTCACGCTTTGCATCATTCATCGAAGTTGGCGGTCGTACTGGTCTTGGTTACCGTGATACGGCTCAAGATGCTATTTCAGTACCCCATGCCAACCCACAAATGACCAAGAAACGTATTATCGACCTGCTTCGCGGCCAAGTGAAAGCGGGCTACGGTCTACACTTGTTCGATCCTGACTGGTTCGATCCAGAGAAAGCCGACGTTGAGCCATCAAAATCACCAACAGTTGTTCCAACACCGTCAGATGACGACAAGATCCACGGCATTGAAGATACATGTTCTGATGATCACCTATGGATCGTTCCAACCATCATCAAGTACGTGATGGAAACCGGTGAGCACGACTTCTTCGATGAAGTGATTCCATACGCAGACGGTGGCGAAGCGACAGTTTATGAACACATGAAAGCGGCACTGAACTTCTCTGCTGAATACGTGGGTCAAACGGGTATCTGTAAAGGCCTTCGTGCTGACTGGAATGACTGTTTGAACCTAGGTGGTGGTGAATCTTCAATGGTTTCATTCCTACACTTCTGGGCGCTACAAGAATTCCTAGATCTTGCTAAGTTCCGCAATAACGATGCTGACGTTGCGAAATACACTGAAATGGCTGCTAACGTTCGCGAAGCATGTGAAACGCATCTTTGGGATGACGAAGGTGGCTGGTACATCCGTGGTCTGACTAAAAATGGCGACAAGATCGGTACAGCACAACAAGCTGAAGGTCGTGTGCACCTTGAGTCAAACACGCTCGCGGTTCTATCTGGTGCGGTATCTCAAGAACGCGGTGAGAAAGCGATGGACGCAGTCGATGAGAACCTATTCTCTGAATACGGCCTACACCTAAACTCTCCATCATTTGCAACACCAAACGATGATATCGGCTTCGTAACTCGCGTTTACCAAGGCGTAAAAGAGAACGGCGCAATCTTCTCTCACCCTAACCCATGGGCCTGGGTGGCAGAAGCGAAGCTAGGCCGTGGTGACCGTGCGATGAAATTCTACGACGCACTAAACCCATACAACCAAAATGACATGATTGAAACACGCTACGCAGAACCATACTCGTACGTGCAGTTCATCATGGGTAAAGACCACCAAGACCACGGCCGTGCAAACCACCCATGGTTAACAGGCACCTCTGGTTGGGCTTACTTTGCGGTAACCAACTTCATTCTAGGTGTTCGTACTGGCTTCGAAGGATTAACGGTTGATCCTTGTATCCCAACGGATTGGCCAGAATTCGAGGTTACTCGTCAATGGCGTGGCGCGACTTATAACATCACAGTGCAAAACCCGAATGCAGTAAGCAAAGGCGTTGCCTCTATCACTATCAATGGTGAATCAGTTGAAGGCGCTATCCCAGTACAAGCAGAAGGCAGCGTGAACGATGTTGTCGTTGTTCTAGGCTAGTCAC
Source organism: Vibrio sp. 10N.286.49.E11 (assembly GCF_041469505.1). Taxonomy (NCBI): domain Bacteria; kingdom Pseudomonadati; phylum Pseudomonadota; class Gammaproteobacteria; order Vibrionales; family Vibrionaceae; genus Vibrio; species Vibrio sp. 10N.286.49.E11. The sequence goes on along the minus strand of NZ_JBFRKQ010000069.1, from coordinate 34,558 downwards.
GCAATTTAACGAACAGCTCTTGTCTCAAGTCTTTACAGGCTTGAGACAATGAGACTAAAAGGATTTTCTAATGATTAAATTTGGTACAGGTGGCTGGCGCGCTTTCATTGGTGAGGAGTTCACTAGAGAAAACGTCCGTTTGGTAGCGCAAGCACTCGCTAACATCATCAACAACGAAGATGCAGCCAAGAATGGGTTTGTGATCGGCTATGACCGTCGTTTCCTTTCCGATAAAGCCGCATGTTGGTTTGCAGAAGTACTTGCGGCGAACAACATCAAAGTAAGCTTCATCGATAAGTTTGTTCCAACACCTATCGTGATGTTCCAAGCAAAAGAGATGGGATGCACCTACTCGGCGTGTATTACCGCCTCTCACAACCCAGCCGATTACAATGGCATCAAGGTATTCATTGAAGGTGGCCGTGATGCTGATGAGATCATCACAGAGAAGATCGAACAGCAAATCGCAACACTGACCAACGAAGATATTATTCGTGTCGATTTCGAGCAAGCGTTGAATGACAAAGAGATCGAAATCATCAACCCGATGAACGCCTTTGTTGATTCCATCATTAATGCCATCGATATTGAATCGATTAAGAAAGCGAATCTACGCGTGCTGATCGACCCAATGTTTGGTGTGGCGAAAAACGCTCTGCAAACCGTGCTGATTAACGGTCGCTGTGATGTCGACGTCATCAACGATGGCAAAAACCCAGATTTTGGTGGCTTAATGCCGTCGCCAAATGCTGCAACGCTGTATCGCTTGAAGCACTTAGTTGCAGCAGAAGGCTATGACATTGGTATTGGTACTGATGGCGATGCTGACCGTTTGGGAATCATCGATGAGAAAGGTCACTTCATTCACCCTAACGAAGTACTACTCCTACTTTACTACTACTTGCTGGAATACAAAGGTTGGAAGGGCTCTGTCGTTCGTAACATCGCAACCACACATCTACTGGATAAAGTCGCGGCGGATCATGGTGAGAAGAGCTTTGAGGTTCCTGTAGGCTTTAAGCACATCAGCTCACAAATGGAGGCCGATGACTCTCTGATTGGCGGCGAAAGTTCGGGGGGTTTAACCATTCGTGGTCATATCAAAGGTAAGGATGGCGTATTTGCTTCAAGCTTACTGGTTGAGATGATCAGTGTGACAGGCAAGAAGCTGTCTGAATTACTTGATGAGATTTACTCTAAATATGGCTATGCCTACACCGCAGAAGGCGATTATAAGTTTAAACCTTCAGAGAAAGAAGCGCTCTACACTAAGATCTACGTCGAGAAGCAACTGCCTGAATTTGAATACGAAATTGAAAGAGTCAGCTATGAAGATGGTGCCAAGGTGTACTTCAAGAATGGCGGCTGGGTGATTGCTCGTTTCTCAGGAACTGAGCCATTGCTACGAATCTTCGCTGAAATGGAAGATAAAGACACTGCAGAACATGTTCTTCAAAAAGTGAAAGACTTCCTCTCTCTATAGGCTTATAGAGCGCAGCAGTCTTGTATGGGACTTAACAAATCACTGCCTTGTTAACCCCTATAGATGAAGAGCTTTTGCCCAGTACTTTAGATTAAAGTGCTGGGCTTTTTTATGGCTCATCGAGAATTAGCGGTACTATGAGTTGTACCTAATTAGAAAGCCAATACGCCTTTGGTATCCACTTTAACGTTGACCGGCATACCAACTTCAAGCGCTTCTGACGAGGTTGCCAATAGCTTTTGACCGTGTGCTTCAATAACATAACGACAGTGGTCGCCCATAAATTGCTGCTCTAGTACTGAAATAGCACTGTCTTGTTCGTAACTAGCTTGGATATGCTGTGGTCTTAAAAGAAGCTCACACGCACTGCCAAATTCAATCTCCGTTTGTGGTTTAGCTTCAACCACACCCAAGCTGGTTTCAAACTCCAGCTCTGAAATACGCTGTGCATTGAGGTAACTGCCGCCGCCCAAAAAGTCTGCAACGAACTTACTCGAAGGGTGGAAATAAAGCTCCGATGCCGAACCATACTGTTCAATCACACCATGGTTCATTACTGCCATCTTATCTGCAAACGCGAACGCCTCTTCACGACTGTGAGTCACAAAAATAGCCGTCACACCCTGCTTTTTAAAGATCTTACGAATCTGAGAGATCAACTCATGGCGAACCTGAGTATCGATGTTTGAGAAAGGTTCATCCAATAACAATAAATCTGGCTTGTATGCTAAAGAACGAGCAATCGCTACGCGCTGCTGTTGACCACCAGAAAGTTGATGTGGGTATCGGTCACCGAATTCATCTAAATGAACCAGCTCCAACATCTCTTGGACTTTCTCTTTCTTTTGCTGATCAGAGAGATCTTTAAGGCCAAAACCGACATTCTGGTTTACCGTCAGGTGCGGAAACAGGGCGTAATCTTGGAAAATCATACCGATGTTTCGTTGCTCTGGTGGCAACCAATTATCACCATCATCAATGGTTTGACAGTTCAAGCTCATGATTCCGCTACTTAATGGAAGCAGGCCTGCAACCGCCTTAAGCAAAGTTGTTTTTCCGCAGCCACTGGCACCAAGAAGACAAACAATTTCACCATGCTCAACTTCTAACGAGAGCGATTCCAAGATGGTTTGCGACTCATATTTGCAAGTCAGATCTTTAATTGATAATGCACAACTCATTAGTGTTTCTGCTCCAAAGAACGGTTAACGATGATCAGAGGAATTAAACCCACCAACACCAATAATACAGCAGGCATTGCCGCCAACTCTAGGTGCTCATCTGAGGCATAGTTATATACATAGGTCGCCAATGTTTCGAAGTTGAAAGGACGTAACAGCAATGCCGCATTTAGCTCTTTCATTGATTCGATAAACACCAGTAAACCTGCGATCAACGCGCCGCGTTTAATCAAAGGCAAATGGACACGACGTAACATCTGGTTGGTATTACAACCCATGGTTTTAGAAGCCATATCCAATGAAGGAGATACTTTACTCAAGCTACTTTCGATACTGCCGATCGCCACTGCAGAAAAACGCACGACCATTGCAAAGATAAGCGCAAACATGGAACCAGAGAAGATCAAACCAGGTCGTCCCCACTCCATCACTTTAGCGATGTCATTGACCAAGTGATCCATAAACAAAACAGGTACCATCACGCCAATCGCTAACACGGTGCCTGGAACGGCATAGCCCATTGAAGCAATACGCATGTAAGCCTGATTTTTCTTACCTGGGCTAACACGCTGATTAAAATTCACAATCATCGCAATGATAACGCCAATAATCGCCGCGACTACTGACACATAAAGGCTGTTAACCGCATACTCTCTGAATTCAGGCGTCCAACTTTGCGCAAAGTATTTGTAGGCATAGATCATCAACTGGCCAAGAGGGAACAAGAATGCAACACACACTAATCCCCAGCACCAGAACAGTGCCAACCATTTTTTCCAACCGGACAAGTCGTAGCGAAAGTCTTCACGACTGCTGAACTGATTCTGGAATAGCTTCTGCTTACGGCGACTGTATCGCTCTGAGCTCAACAGTAGGATCACGATAACCAGCATGATTGCCGATATTTTCGCAGCTGCCGTTAAGCTTGAGTAGCCTAGCCAAGTATCATAAACCGCAGTCGTTAAAGTATTTACCGCAAAGTAACTCACGGTACCAAAGTCACCGATGGTCTCCATAGCAACAAGCGATAAACCGACCGCCATTGATGGACGAACAAGTGGTAAGGAGATACGACGGAAGCTTTCCCAAGGAGAGCATTTTAGCAAACGAGCAGATTGTAATAAGGAGACGTTTTGCTCCATAAATGCCGCGCGGCACAGCAAATAAACATAAGGATAGAGAACGAGAGACAGAACAATAATAGCGCCGGATAAGGTTCTAATATCCGGGAACCAATACTCACCGGGTCCCCACCCAGTAAGATCTCGCAGTAGAACCTGAACAGGGCCGGCAAAGTCGAACCAATCGGTAAAGATATAGCCAACAATATAGCCTGGCATTGCTAATGGCAGGACGAGTGCCCACTGCAAAACACGCTCTCCCGGAACACGGCACATTGCCATAACCCAGGCCGACGGAATACCAAAAACTAAAGACAGAAACATGGTTCCTATGACTAAAACCACCGTGTTGTAGGCATAGGTAGGCATCACTGTGGACATCAGATGAGAAAATAGCTCATCTGTTTCTCCAACAGCCGTCGTAAAAATCGCTAAGATCGGTAAAACCAGTAATACAGCAATAATGCCGCTACTGGTGTTCCATAAATAATTCTTTTCTTTCATCGCCTAACTACAACGAGGCTTAATGAAACACAAATGCATTTGCAAATACATCTCATATCCTTTTAATGGTGGGGTTATTTATACCCATATACTCTAATGACTTCAAGGTGAGATGCTAATAACTCAAGGGATCAACGGGGTGCTTTGTATCAAAAAGTGATTTTCCAATAACAAACAACCCCAAGTAACCAAAATGGCGACTTGAGGTTGTCATTTTACTTAGGCCGGAGCCTACCGTAATAAATTATAGATCGAACTTAACTTCGTCTAATAGCTTGATTGCAGCCGCGTGGTGGTTTGCAATTTCATCTAGAGAAATAGTATCCGCTTTGAACTCGCCCCATGAAGCAACAAGCTCAGAAGGTTTAACATCAGCTTTCACTGGGTATTCATAGTTCACTTCTGCATACATGCTTTGTGCTGTGTTACCCGATAGGAATTCCATTAGCTTAACGGCATTCTCTTCGTTTGGAGAGTATTTAGCCATTGCCATACCAGAGATATTCACGTGAGTACCCGTTGTCTCTTGGTTAGGGAAGTTAATGTAAACAGCGTCAGCCCAAGCTTTTTGCTCTTTATCGTTAACCATCTTGCCTAGGTAGTAGCTGTTACCAAGAGCAACATCACATAGGCCTTCTTTAATCGCTTTAACTTGCGCGCGGTCGTTACCTTGAGGCTTACGTGCTAGGTTTGCTTTTACGCCTTCTAGCCATTCTTTCGTTTCAGCTTCACCTTTGTGAGCAATCATCGAAGATACTAGAGAAACATTGTATGGGTGCTTACCACTACGAGTACAGATTTTGCCTTTAAATTCAGGCTTAGTTAGATCTTCGTAAGTGAACTCTTCACCTAGACGACCAACACGGTCACGTGAAGAATAAACGCTACGTGTACGAGTTGTTAGAGCGAACCACTCGTTATCTGTATCTTGGTATTGAGCTGGGATGTTCTTTTCAAGTACATCGCTCTCTACAGATTGAACTAGACCTTGTTTAGTTAATTCAGATAGACGGCTGATATCTACAGTTAAGACAACGTCAGCTGGGCTGTATTCACCCTCTTGAGCTAACTTCTCTGCTAAACCTTTTTTAGCAAACTTAACGTTTACTTTAATACCAGTCTCTTTTGTGAACTCTTTGAACATTGGCTCAACAAGGAAAGGTTGACGGTAAGAGTATACGTTTACTTCTTCCGCAGCCATTGCTGTCGGAGCAATTACACCACACGCTAGAGCTGAAAGTGTTAGCAGTTTCTTCATTGTAAAATCCTTTATATCGAAATGATAATGTCTATCAGTTGCGTTATTATATTCATCATTAACATAATTACAATGACGACCAACAAAAAATCCGTCTACTCAGACCATTCAAACTCTCACTTTTGTAACAAACCATTTCAACTTTGTGTCTTGTCGTTCCTCTTAAACAATGAGCCTAACTTCAACGTTCGTGTTTATATATTGTGCAACCGTAAATACAACAAAGCCCCGCAACAAGAGTTGCGGGGCTTTCTTTGTCCAACCTAACCCATTCAGATTAGGCGACGACTGTTGATTATTTTACTGATACAAACTCAGGGTAAGCGCCGACACCACAATCGTGCATGTCCATACCTTCAAGTTCTTCATCTTCCGTTACTCGGATACCGATTGTTGCTTTAAGCACCGCCCATACTGCTAGGCTAGCACCGAATACCCATGCAAAGATGACTGCTGCACCCATTAGCTGAGCACCAAACGTTGCATCAGCGTTGCTTAGTGGCACAGCCATTAGACCGAAGAAACCACATACACCATGTACAGAGATAGCACCTACTGGATCATCAATCTTAGCTTTGTCTAGTGCGATGATGCTGAATACAACCAATGCACCAGATACCGAACCAATCGCTACAGCAAATAGAGGTGATGGTGATAGAGGGTCTGCAGTGATTGCTACTAGGCCAGCTAACGCGCCGTTAAGAATCATTGTTAGGTCTGCTTTACCCCAAGTTGTTTTACATACTAGTAGTGCTGCAATTGCGCCTGCTGCTGCTGCTGCGTTGGTGTTAAGGAAGATTTGACCTACTGCTGTTGCGTTCTCAAAATCCGAAACCATCAGTTGAGAACCGCCGTTGAAACCGAACCAACCGAACCAAAGGATAAATGTACCTAGCGTTGCAAGTGGCATGTTTGAACCAGGAATCGGGTAGATTTCACCGTTCTTACCGTATTTACCTTTACGAGCACCGAGTAGTAGAACACCAGCTAACGCTGCTGCTGCACCAGCCATGTGTACGATACCTGAACCTGCGAAGTCACTGAAACCCGCTTCTGATAGGAAACCACCGCCCCAAGTCCAATAACCTTCAACAGGGTAAATGAACGCTGTTAGTACTACAGAGAAGATTAGGAATGACCAAAGCTTCATACGCTCAGCAACCGCACCAGATACTACAGACATTGCTGTTGCAACGAATACTACCTGGAAGAAGAAGTCTGATTCTAGAGAGTGATCTGCGCCTTCACCTTGTGTACCAATTAGAGTACCAAATGATGGCAACCAACCGCCTTCACCGTTGTCGACATACATGATGTTGTAACCAACCACTAAGAAAGCTGTACAAGCAATTGCGTACAAACAGATGTTCTTAGTTAAAATTTCTGTGGTGTTCTTTGAACGAACTAGGCCAGCTTCTAACATCGCGAAGCCTGCTGCCATCCACATTACCAACGCACCTGAAATGAGGAAGAAAAAAGTGTCTAGTGCGTAACGTAGTTCCGTTACTGTTGTTGTAAGTTCCATATTAAAGTCTCCAGTCCTTGTAATTCTTTAAAGTGCTTCAGCATCCATTTCACCAGTACGAATTCGTACGGCTTGGCTTAGGTCATACACAAAAATTTTGCCGTCGCCGATTTTTCCGGTGTGTGCCGCTTGGCTAATCGCTTCAACAACTCGGTCAACATTCTCAGCTTGGGTAGCAATCTCTAGCTTCACCTTTGGTAGGAAATCCACTTGGTACTCTGCACCACGATACAATTCAGTGTGTCCCTTCTGACGACCAAAGCCTTTCACTTCAGAAACAGTCATACCTTCAATACCCACATCAGAGAGCGCTTCGCGTACATCGTCTAATTTGAATGGCTTAACAATGGCATTTATTAATTTCATATTCGTTCCTTAAATTCTTACTTAATCCGTTAATTCTCTTATTACAATCCAAGTAGCGTGCCAAAAAGTTAAGTGCTTGATTTTAAATAAGATGAAGATAATAAGGTCGTAATAACGAAAAAGGCCGCACCAACATGGTGCAGCCTTTTCACTATCTTAATGCGCGATGCTCTTATTGCTCCAGTTTTGGGCAACGGAGCCTTCAAAGCTCTGAATGACTAACAAATAGGTCTTAGGACTAGTAACCTAAAAAATCCATCCAGCGTTCGATGAGCAGTTCGAAATCGTCGATTCCACAGCTTGCTTGGCTTTCACAGTTATAGAAGTCGAACTCACTGCCCTCTTCCATCTCTTGCTCATGCGCTAACACGTTTTCTTGAATCGTTACTTCGTCTTCATTAATCGCAAGGCTAATCTCTTTGCCAAGCAACGTCACTTCATTGCTCAAGTCCTGTCGAGATTGCTCAATCAACGCCATCACATGATCTAATTTTTGCTTATCTTTACCGATCTCTTCTTGAAGCCAACGGCCAACAATCTCATGGCCCATGCTGCATTTCACATAGTATTCACCCATTAGAGTGTTTCTAGTAAATTCAAACTCCATAACTCAACCTATACTGCATTAATACTCAAGCGATACTATTTCTGAGTATACCATTGTCTTGTCAGAAACGAGCGTATTGACGAATTTATCGTTACGATCCAACCTACACAGTCAATGAAGAGGAGGGCTCTATGCAGTTGAACGAAATGATTGCCAAACAAATTGTCGAACGAACCATGAAGATCATCCCACACTCGATTAATGTGATGGATAATAAAGGTCGCATTATTGGATCCAGTGATCCTACTCGCTTATACCAAAAACATGAAGGAGCGGTACTTGCCATCACCGAATCACGAGTCGTTAATATTGACGAAGCCACTGCCGAACACCTAAAAGGGGTTAAGCCTGGAGTTAATTTACCGATTCTATTTCAGGATAATGTCATTGGGGTGATTGGGGTTTCTGGGACACTGCAGCAAGTTCATCATTTTGGTGAGCTGGTGAAGATGACCGCTGAGCTTATTGTTGAACAAGCTGTACTTATGTCTCAAGTAGAATGGAATAAGAGGCATCGTGAAGAATTGGTATTGCAATTAATCCGAGGTAGCACGCTTAATGACATGCAACTGCAATCCATCGCACAGCGTCTGGATCTCGACCTTGCACAACCGCGGATTGCCGCCATCGTCAAGGTGTTACCGATAGGAGACACTGCGCCTTCATTGGAAAACTTACAGCAATTAGTACATTTACTTGAATATCCCGAGCGCGATAATTTAGTCGGTATCTTGTCTGTTTCACAAAACGAAGTGGTGGTACTCAAGCCTATAACCCTGATAGGGAACAGCTGGTCCAAGGATGCAGAAGCCAAGCGCGTGAAATTGCTACTCAAAAGAATAAAGAAAGAAGCTAAGTTTCAAATCAAGATTGCGCTTGGGGATTACTTTACCGGACTTTCTGGTTTAGCACGCTCATATGATACCGCTGAGCTCACTATGCGCAGTGTCGGTAACCGCCCCGGAGACATGTTTTTCTATCAAGACTATCGACTGCCGGCCATTATGAGTAGCCTGTTACAAGATCCATGGATTCGTGAGCAACTGGAGCAGTCTTACCTACATCTTCAACAACAGGACAGTAAAGGGATACTGATCAAAACTTTGAAGACATATTTAAAGCAGAACTGTGATTCAGCTCTCACCTGTAACGAACTACATATCCATCGCAATACGCTACGCTATCGAACAGACAAGATAAACCAAATAACATCATTAAATATCAACAATATAGACGATCTATTTCAACTCTACATTGCAATAAATCTATTCCACTGGTCGAGCTAAAAAATGTGCAACTGCACAATTTAAAAGGACCGATTTGAGCACTTATTTGTAGAGAATGACAAAGACTTACCAACCCTATATCTTTATATTTGCCGAAAATGACACATCGTTATCTGGGAAATAGAACATGATTGAAGTTTCAACTCTTGGCGCACTTTCAGCATTGATTGTTGCTATCGCGCTCATTCTTAAAAAAGTGCCACCCACCTACGGCATGATCATCGGTGCTTTGGTTGGCGGCGTGGTTGGCGGCGTTTCTCTCACCGAAACCGTTGAGTTAATGATAGGTGGTGCCCAAGGGATCGTCACTTCAGTGATGCGAATTCTCGCCGCTGGTGTGTTGGCCGGCGTACTAATTGAATCAGGGGCGGCTACCTCGATTGCAGAATCCATCATCAAAAAAGTAGGCGAAACTCGCGCCTTACTTGCTCTTGCCATTGCGACCATGATTTTAACCGCTGTTGGCGTTTTCGTTGATGTGGCCGTTATCACGGTTTCTCCTATTGCACTGGCTATTGCTCGCCGCGCAGACCTTTCTAAAACCGCGATCCTTTTAGCGATGGTGGGCGGCGGTAAAGCAGGTAATGTCATGTCGCCTAACCCAAATGCCATTGCGGCGGCTGATGCGTTCAATGTTCCGTTAACCTCTGTGATGGCTGCAGGCGTGATTCCGGGTCTATTTGGGCTGCTTTTCGCCTACTTCTTGGCAAAGCGCCTCGTCAATAAAGGTTCAAAAGTAGCGGAAAGTGAAGTGGTCAAAGCGGATCAAAGTTCACTGCCAAGCTTTTCTTCTTCAATCGTTGCACCGTTAGTGGCTATTGCCCTACTCGCGCTGCGACCACTCGCTGATATCAATGTTGATCCTCTAATTGCATTACCCTTGGGTGGATTGCTGGGTGCACTGGCTATGGGTCGCTTCAAACAAGCCAATAGCTTTGCGGTTTCAGGCTTGTCACGTATGGCACCGGTTGCTGTAATGCTACTGGGCACAGGAACCATTGCAGGCATCATTGCTAACTCAGGACTAAAAGCTGATCTGATTGAAGTGCTGACGATGTCTGGGCTGCCTTCTTACTTACTTGCTCCGTTTTCTGGCGCACTGATGGCACTATCAACCGCATCGACAACTGCCGGAACAGTAGTGGCATCGAATGTATTTGCCAGCACCATTCTTGAGCTAGGTGTTCCAGCTCTCGCAGGCGCAGCAATGATCCACTCTGGTGCGACAGTACTTGACCATATGCCACATGGTAGCTTCTTCCATGCCACGGGTGGTGCGGTACATATGAGTATTCATGAACGTCTAAAACTCATCCCTTATGAGTCAGCGGTCGGTCTTGTTATCGCCTTCGTCTCAGTAATGATCTTCGGTGTATTTGGTCTGTTTGTTTAAGTTTAAAGGTATCAAAATGAAAATTGTAATTGCTCCTGACTCATATAAAGAAAGCCTATCAGCAATGGGCGTTGCTCAAGCGATTGAAGATGGCTTTAAACAGCTAATACCAAACGCCGAATACGTAAAATTACCAATGGCTGATGGTGGTGAAGGCACAGTACAATCTCTGGTGGATGCGACCAATGGCTCTATCATCCAACATCCAGTGATTGGTCCATTAGGTGAAATTGTCGAAGGCTTCTACGGTATGTTCGGTGACGGTAAAACTGCCATTATTGAAATGGCGGCCGCTTCCGGCCTAGATTTAGTCTCTCCAGAACAACGTAATCCACTAAAAACCACTACCTATGGTACGGGTGAGTTGATCAAAGCCGTATTAGATAAAGGTGTTGAGCATATTATTATTGGCATTGGTGGTAGTGCGACCAATGATGGTGGCTTAGGAATGGCTCAAGCGCTAGGCATTCGTATGCTAGATGCAGAGGGTCACGAGCTGGTGTTTGGTGGTGGTGAACTGTCAAAACTGACAACCATTGATCTCACCAACCTCGACCCACGCCTACAAAACGTACGCTTAGAGGTCGCTTGTGATGTCGATAATCCATTATGCGGACCAAAAGGGGCATCACAGGTATTCGGTCCGCAAAAAGGCGCAACACCAGAAATGGTTGAGCTGTTAGATGCTAACCTTGCTCATTATGCCAGTATCATGAAAAACCAGTTAGGCGTCGATGTCATTGATCTCCCTGGTGCTGGCGCGGCAGGCGGTCTAGGCGCGGCACTTGTTGGCCTGTTAAATGCGGAGCTTCGCCCTGGTATTAACATCGTAATGGACGCCGTCAATTTAGATGAAATAGTCTCAGATGCTGATCTTGTGATTACAGGAGAGGGGCGCATTGATAGCCAAACCATTCATGGCAAAACACCGATTGGTGTCGCTCGCACAGCCAAAAAACATAAACTGCCTGTCATCGGTATTGCCGGCTGTCTAGCCAGTGATTGTGGTGTGGTTCATGAGCATGGTATCGACGCGGTATTTGCGGTAGTGAACCGTTCAGTAGACTTGCCGACAGCTTTGGCTGAAGCGGCTGAAAATATTGAACTTACTGCTCGCAATGTTGCAGCAATGTATACGATTAAGCACTAATCGAGCTCTCTGTAAGCTAAAAGCAATTTTCGCTGTATGCTAAAAGCAATTAAGGCCGCTATTCACAGCGGCCTTAATTATATTTACAACAAAATCAGACGTTACGCAGGCTCTTGGAAGATAACCGTGTCTGCTTTTTCCGTGTACTGACCCATTTTATGGAAGTTCAGGTAACGGTATGTATCAGCAGCGGTTGCATTAATCTTCTCAGCGTACTCTAAGTACTCTTCTTTCGTTGGGATGCGACCTAGAATCGCGCCAACAGCAGAAAGCTCAGCAGAAGCCAGATAAACGTTCGCGCCATTACCTAAGCGGTTCGGGAAATTACGCGTTGACGTCGACATAACCGTCGAAGCATCAGCAACACGAGCTTGGTTACCCATACATAGTGAACAGCCAGGAGTTTCGATACGTACCCCAGCACGACCGAAGATGCCGTAGTAGCCTTCTTCTGTCAGTTGGTCTTTATCCATCTTCGTTGGCGGAGCCACCCATAGGCGAGTATTCAGCGAGCCGTTAAACTCTTCTAGCATCTTACCAGCGGCACGGAAGTGGCCGATGTTGGTCATACAAGAACCGATGAACACTTCTTGAATCTCTGTGCCTTGAACGTCAGATAGAAGACGAGCATCATCTGGATCGTTTGGTGCACATAGGATTGGTTGATCGATATCAGCAAGGTCAATCTCGATAACGTGCGCGTATTCCGCATCTGAATCAGCAGACAGCAACTCAGGGTTAGCTAGCCACTCTTCCATTGCTGTAATACGACGCTCAATCGTACGAACATCACCGTAACCTTCAGCGATCATCCACTTCAGCATCACGATGTTCGAGTTCAAGTACTCAGAGATAGACTCTTCAGAAAGCTTAACGGTACAACCTGCAGCAGAACGCTCAGCAGATGCATCAGAAAGCTCAAATGCTTGCTCAACAGATAAGTGCTCAACACCTTCAATTTCTAGTACACGACCAGAGAATTCGTTGATCTTACCGGCTTTCTCTACCGTTAGTAGGCCTTGCTTGATGCCGTAAAGAGGAATGGCATGTACTAGGTCACGTAGCGTGATACCCGGTTGCATTTCACCTTTAAAGCGAACCAAGATAGATTCAGGCATATCAAGAGGCATAACGCCTGTTGCTGCAGCAAATGCTACCAAGCCAGAACCCGCAGGGAATGAAATACCTAGAGGGAAACGAGTATGCGAGTCACCACCTGTACCTACAGTATCAGGAAGAAGCATACGGTTTAGCCATGAGTGGATAACGCCATCACCCGGACGAAGTGAAACACCCGCACGATTCATGATGAAATCAGGTAGCGTATGGTGAGTGTTTACATCGACTGGTTTAGGGTATGCCGATGTGTGACAGAAAGACTGCATTACAAGGTCTGCAGAGAAACCAAGACACGCCAGATCTTTAAGCTCATCACGAGTCATAGGACCGGTCGTATCTTGAGAACCGACTGTCGTCATTTTAGGTTCACAGTACTGACCAGCACGAACACCTTCAACGCCACATGCTTTACCAACCATCTTCTGAGCTAGCGTGTAGCCTTTATCAGATGCAGATGGATCGATTGGTTTAGCAAACAGATCCGTTTCAGCTAGACCTAGAGCGTCACGAGCACGACCCGTTAGACCACGACCGATGATCAGTGGAATACGGCCACCAGCACGCACTTCATCAAGAAGTACTTTGCTTAGCTCAAAGTTTGAAATCACAGAACCGTTCTTGTGAACAACACCTTCGTACGGGTAGATATCAATGATATCGCCCATGTTCATGTCTTGTACGTTCAGTTCAATGGGTAGTGCGCCTGAATCTTCCATTGTGTTGTAGAAGATTGGTGCAATTTTACCACCAAGACAAACACCGCCAGTACGCTTGTTTGGTACGAATGGGATATCTTCACCCATGAACCAAAGTACTGAGTTTGTTGCCGATTTACGTGAAGAACCTGTACCAACAACATCACCAACGTAAGCCAGTGGAATGCCATCTTTTTGCATTTCTTCAATTTGTTTGATTGGACCAACGCTACCCTGTTCATCAGGAGTAATGCCATCACGTTCCATCTTCAGCATCGCTTTCGCGTGTACTGGGATGTCAGGACGTGACCATGCATCAGGCGCTGGAGATAGGTCATCGGTGTTCGTTTCACCAGTGACTTTAAATACTTTTACTGTGATTTTTTCTGCTACTTTATCTTTCGCTGTAAACCATTCAGCATCAGCCCAAGATTGAAGTACTTGTTGTGCAGCAGCATTGCCAGCTTTCGCTTTCTCTTCTACGTCATAGAACGCATCGAACATCAGTAGAGTATGAGATAGCGCTTTAACAGCGATTGGAGCAAGCTCAGCATCGTCTAGTAGAGATACTAGAGATTCGATGTTGTAACCGCCTTGCATGGTACCAAGCAGTTCTGCAGCTTTTGCTTTGCTTACTAGTGGCGAAGCTACTTCACCTTTAGTGATAGCCGTAAGGAAGCCAGCTTTTACGTAAGCAGCTTCATCTACACCCGGTGGAATGCGATTTTCTAGTAGGTCAAGAATGATTTCTTCTTCACCTTGAGGTGGATTCTTCAGAAGTTCAACTAGGCCAGCTACCTGCTCAGCATCTAGTGGTTTTGGAACAACTCCTTCGGCAGCACGTTCTTCGACGTGTTTACGGTAGGCTTCAAGCACGACTTTTTTCCTCTCATTGCGGTTCACTTCTTCCCTTCATAATTGTTAGTAAAATAAAGAAGTGAACATCCTTGGAAACTTGGCTCTCCATTGCCATTTTTGTCATTCAATTTGTATTGATGAGCGGCGTCATAGAGGCCAAACTGTGGGCGGTAGAATAGCAAATTTAACGTTAAATTAAAATCTTATCATTTTGACCAACATAGCAAGTTAAGACGAAAGTCCCACTATTTTTGCCTAATTACGCACTTAAATGGCGACTCTGCGCATGATTATTTGTAGGACGTACCTACAATCAGATACACCGAATCGAAATTATCTTCGGTTCGGCCATAAGCTAAAATGATCGGCCCGATTGGAGAATCAACACCCGCGAAAACAGAACCCGCGGTGTACATTGGCGCTTCATCAATACTCAAATCATTGTTCGACCAAACACCACCATGCTCAATGGATGCGCCCACGTAGAATGGTGATTTAAAAAGGCCGAAGTCATTTTCAAACCACTTATAACGATAAATAAGGCTGGTGTAAGCCAAGTTCTGACCAATCATACTATTCCTTGGAATACCTGACAGGTTTAAGAAGCCACCAAGCTCTTTGGGATCAATAGGGAAAATCGAATTTTTGCTCTCTACAATACCGTAATCCAGCTTTGCGACTAAAGTATGCTTCTCAATACTCTTTGCTGCCATGAAATTGGCCGAAAACTCATAAACCGTATCACTCTCAGACGTTAAATCCGATTCACCAAGAGAGCTGTCATTATCAAAATCATCATGAGAAACGAGGTACTCTAAATCGACAAAGTAACCCTTGGTCGGTAAGCTGAAATTATCCAAAGTATCCAGTCGGTAACCCATGAAGCCACCAATACGCTTGTAGCCACCACTGCCCAATGAAGGTAACGAAGAAACCTCAACATCCCCATCTGTATAACGAACACCAAATGTCAGCTCCTGCCACAAGGTTGGTTGATAGCCTAATGCCAATTCACCGACATATTCACTATACGTCATAGGGAGATAATCTTTCGTTACGTCCAGTGTCGGTTCTTCAATATCATCAATATCTGCGGGTAGGTTTCTGTTCTCTTTGCTGTAAACAACCGATGCCGAAGTAAACAGCTTTTGACTCGAAAAGAATGGCGAGTAAAGTTCCGCTTCAATTCGCTTGTCCGTTCCCATCTCGATATTGGTTCTTAGCTCTGCACCATGCTTATTAATATCAGTAAAGTTGGCTGAGACACCGAGCGAGTATTGGCTTGTAGTAGAGAAATCATCTTCAAGAAAGAATCGAAAGTTGAGGTAGTTTGGCCCCCAAGACTTTTCGTTCACATCGACCAGCAGTTGCTCCTCGCCATCTACCGTGTCAAATTCATAAGTCACCAACTCGAATCTATCTAGCGCATAGAGGTCTTGTACTTTAGATTCAATTTCACTGGTCTTCAGAATCTCACCTGAATCAAGGTTTAAACGGTTTTCGATCAGCTTATCGGAATAGTGGGTATTGTTATTGATAACAACTCGGTCAACGACGGTCTTATCGCCGTGTTTTAGCTGTCTGCGCGCTTTTTGTTTGTCCTCGATATAATGCTGATAATCGGCATTTGAGAGCGATAGCTTAGAAAGTTCATCAGTATGCTGCTTAGCAGCTTCATAGCCCGCGAGGAAAGCCGATGGCATTTTATCAAATTCTGTCGTCTCCATTTCCCCAACATCTGGGCGCAGGAAGACATCATCGTCTGTTAAA
The DNA here is from genome assembly GCF_041469505.1 of Vibrio sp. 10N.286.49.E11. Taxonomy (NCBI): domain Bacteria; kingdom Pseudomonadati; phylum Pseudomonadota; class Gammaproteobacteria; order Vibrionales; family Vibrionaceae; genus Vibrio; species Vibrio sp. 10N.286.49.E11. The sequence goes on along the minus strand of NZ_JBFRKQ010000069.1, from coordinate 18,242 downwards.
GTTTCAGCTTGCTCTTGGGTGCTGCGTTGAACAAGATAATTAGAGAGTTGGTCAGCTGCGGCTAGAAAATTCGTGAAATCATCTTTGCCTTTGTAGTTGGTACTGATATCCACCGCAATGACGATGTCTGCACCCATCGCTCTGGCTACGTCGACGGGCATGTTATTGGTGACACCACCATCAACCAGCATTCGACCATCGAGGTCATAAGGGGGAAGCGCGCCGGGAACTGACATACTCGCCATCATGGCATCAACAAGGTGGCCATGATCGATGACCACCTCTTCAAGTTCGATAATGTCAGTTGCGACTGAACGGTATGGGATAGCAAGATGGTCGAAAGAATCGAATGAGGATAGATTACCCGTGGTCTCACGCAGAATACGCAACATATTCTGACCTTGAACCACTCCTTTCCTTGCTTTGATTTCGCCCCAACCTAAACCAAGGTCAGTGTTCAGTTGGTAACGGTCTTCATACTCTTTGTCACGCACTCGGCGATCACTACGGTTAACGCGATCACGATAACCACGATTCCAATCAACCGTATAAATAAAGCTCTCGATCTCGTCTGCGCTCATCCCTGTCGCATAAAGACCACCAACGTATGAGCCCATACTGGTACCGGTAATATAATCCACCGGGATTTGCATCTCTTCTAAGGCTTTAAGTACACCAATGTGAGCTGCACCTTTGGCACCACCACCAGCAAGAACGACAGCAACGGTTGGCCTTTTATGAGCTTGTTCAGCTTGCTGAGATTGATCAACCTGTGTCGCGGTAGATGCAAACAGCTGAAAACTGATTACAGTACCCACAATGCCTAAGCCGCTCACTATCCAACGAGAAATCATTCTTTTAACTGTCCTTGTCATTCTTTCTTGTTACGACTTTACCACTGAAAAAGCTTCTTTAGCCACTGTTTTGGTTGACTTTCACAGCCCTTTTTAATGTTTCCACCCTCATCCCAAAGTGGCAGTTTAACTGCACCATCACAATCAAACTCTAAAGCCCCTTCAGAAGTTCGAGTAAAGTTAGCGGTGACAATTCCTGTCGGCCAAGGCAGTAATAACTGCTCGGGTGTTCTCTGTTTGAGATAATCGGCATAAACACGTAACGCACCACTCGAACCAGTAAGCTTAGTCGGCTTATTATCATCACGTCCTAGCCAGATGGTCGTCACTTCACGGCCATCTACGCCCACGAACCAACTGTCTCGGCTGTCATTACTAGTGCCAGTTTTACCAGCTAACCCTGCCCATGCAAACTGACCTTGTAGGAAACGGCCCGTGCCTTCCGACACGCCACGTTTCATTGCATAGGTTGTAAGCCAAGCGGCTTGCTGGTCAACGCTTTGTGATACACGAGGGATCGACTGATACAGAACCTCGCCATCGTTATCAACAACTGAGCGAAGCGCAGACAAAGGTGCTATACGCCCAGAATTGGTAATGGTTTGATACATCTGCGCAACTTGGAACGGAGTCAGTGAGAACGAACCCAAAAACATCGACGGCACTGGGCGAATCTCATTTTTATCGACCCCCAGTTTTCCAATCGTATCCGAGACACTATCAATGCCTAATTGCATGCCTAAACGAACAGTAGGTACGTTGTAAGACTTAGAAAGCGCCACATACAAAGGCACATCGCCACGGAACTTACGATCGAAGTTTCTCGGGCTCCACACGCTACCTTTGCTGCCTTTCAAGCTCAGTGGCGTGTCTTTCAATGTTGTCGCCAACGTGTACTTCTGAGGCTGCTCTAGTGCGGTTAAGTAAATTGCAGGCTTGACCAAAGAACCAATTGGGCGACTCGCGTTCAAGGCACGGTTAAAGCCATCGTAGCCAGTACGCTTACCACCGACCATCGCCCGGATTTCACCGGTATTTCTATCCACGGCAATAGCTGCTGCTTCCAGCTTATTACCTGCGGTTTTCGATAAATCAGGCACCTTACGAGCAATCGACTTCTCTAACTTGTCTTGAGATACCGGATCCAGAGAGGTAAAGACTCGAATCCCTTTTTTCGCCTCAAATCGATCGCCGACATACTTCTTAAGCTCAATGTTTACTTGTTGGAAATAAGCGGGCTGACGGCTAGCAATGCGTGGGTTGTCTTGAATATCCAAATCACGACTCGCCGCCTCTTCGTATTGTCGCGGAGTTAAGATGTCTTGTTGCATCAATAAGCGAAGAACCAGATCGCGTCGAGTCTTAGCACGCTCAGGATAGCGAACCGGATTGTAATACGACGGTCCTTTCACCATACCCACCAGCAGTGCTAGCTGATCGATGCGCAGCTCTTGAATAGGTTGACCAAAATACAAACGAGACGCTAAACCGAAGCCATGAATCGCTTGCCCACCATTCTGTCCAAGATAAACCTCATTTAAGTAAGCCTCTAGGATACGGTCTTTGCTGTAACGATGGTCTAAGATAAGTGCAATGCAGGCTTCACGAACCTTACGCCACAATGTACGTTCACTGGACAGGAACAGGTTTTTTGCCAACTGTTGTGTCAGCGTACTACCACCTTGTACCGTTCGCCCAGCTTTGACGTTAACGACCATTGCACGAGCGATCGCCAGTGGCGACACACCATCGTGTTGATAGAAGTTTCGGTCTTCGGTTGCCAGTAAGGCATCAACCATCACTTCTGGGAACTGATTGCGTTTTAAGAACAGGCGCTGCTCATCGTTACTTTTCTCAAGCATGCCAAGCATTTTCGGTTCAACACGCAGGTAGCCCATGTCGCCTTTCTTCTCCAGCGACTGAATGCGAGTTAATTCGTTACCATTGAAGTGCAGCATCACATGACGATCCGCTTCCGGTCCATCAACAAACTCGAACGGACGACGAATCATTTCAATCTTGGTCGAAGAAGAAGAGTATTCGCCTGGGTGACGAGGCGCGTTCACCTTACGGTAATTAAGTACATCGAGCTCATTCTTAACCTGAACCAAACTCACCGGAGTTCCCGGAGACAGGTCTAGCACTCGCGCATAAACCACGGTTGGCAAATCAAACAGCTGACCTTCAAAGCGCTGTTTGACCACAGAATCAAGATAAATACCGACGAACAACAGCAATGCCGCAAGCGCTAAGCCCGCTTTCCAAGAAATGCCCCATAGGATCTTCAACCAACCTCTTTTGCCAGATTTCTTAGCCTTAGGTTTGGTCTTTTTCGCAGCCGCTCTTGGTTTTCTTGGCTTGGCTTTGGTCGCTGGTGACTTCTTTGCTGGCGCTTTTTTAGGTGGTGCCTTTTTTGGCGTTAACATTTTGGTCATCATCGATTCAACTGTCGTTTGGTTTTAGTGGTTGCTACATGGTTAGCAGGGTCATCCGGCCAAGGATGTTTTGGGTAACGGCCCTTCATCTCTTTTTGTACTTCTTTGTACGCGCCAGCCCAAAAGCCAGCTAAATCTTGAGTAATTTGTAGTGGTCGCTGTGCTGGAGAAAGGAGCTCAAGCACTACTTTTTTACGCCCTTGCGCGATTAATGGCGAGTCTTGTTCGCCAAAGACTTCCTGCATTCGCACTGAGATCACTGGTTCAGATTGATATTGATAACGAATGGCCTTCTTGCTGCCTGTTGGCATCAGATAGTGCGTTGGCAACCATTGGTCGATTTCTTGATTCAAAGGCCAACCAAGATAAGCCGACAATGCTTGCTCAATCGAAACACTAGACAGTCCTTTTGCCGACTTAATGCCATTCAGATAGGGAGATAGCCACTCATCAAGGTGTTCAATCAAACTCGCATCGTCCATCGCTGGCCAATCATGCTCAGGCATCCAAAGCTCTGCACTGCGTACACGCTCAACCAACTGCTTAGCCGAAGCTGTCCAATTTAAGCGATCCAACCCACATCGAGCGACATAATTGAGCAGCGCTTGGCTCGCCTGATTCGCATCGGGATCAGGTAAAGCTTTGGTGCTGATAATCAACTTGCCCAGAGATACACGCTGCTCAGCAACTAAACGGCCACGTTTCTCATCCCAATCGGCGTAATCGGAACGCACAAACAGTTTTGGAAATTCAGCTTCTAACTGTGCGATATCAACCGCGGTGGCTAAGAAAATCTGACTGGCTCGCCCTGTGCTGCGCATCAAATCAATCACTACGATATAGTTATTGTTCGCCAGTGGATCATCATCACGAACCTCAGCACCGTGGCCATTCGCCAAAAGGAAAGCACTGCTGGTCGCGCTTCTCACTTGTGCAATCCGGTCTGGGAAGGCAAAACAAAGCACTAATGGTAGCAATGATTCGTCAGCTTGTGACAAATCTAAGTGATGATTGAGTTTGCTCGCGAGACTTTTCGCTCGCTGCATCACAACGCTATTTTTGGAATGTTTTCTTTGCTTAAGTCGATGCAAAGAGTGTTGAATATCCGTCACATTGCGCTCCGGCTCTTCCAGCAAAGCAGCAGCAACAATCGCGACATTCAACAGAGCAGGACTACCTTGCTGCGCTTTAACCAACATGCTGGCAATACGAGGCTCTAGACCTAAACGTTGGACCTGTTTTCCTAATGCCGTAAATTGACCATTATCGTCTAACAATTCAAGAGTCTGTAAGAGTTGCTTGGCTTGCCCGATAGAAGCTTTGGGTGGAACGTCTAACCATTGCAGTTCATCAGCACTCGCAGCGCCCCATTGCGTCAATTCAGACACCAGCGAAGACAAATCAGAATGAAGAATTTCAGGTTCTGGTATAGCTGGTTGCTGCATCAGCTGCGTTTCGCTGTACAAACGAACGCACAAGCCCTCTTCAATTCGTCCCGCACGGCCCGCTCGTTGTTCAGCTGAAGATTGCGAGATTTTCACTTGCTCAAGCTTAGTAATACCGGTTTTCAGATCGAACTTCGCCACACGTTCAAGCCCAGAATCAACCACCAATCGAATACCTTCAATCGTCAAAGAAGTCTCAGCAATATTGGTCGCTAACACCACCTTTCGACGCCCTTTCTCTGATGGCGCGATCGCTTTCTGCTGTTGAGAAAAGCTGAGTTGCCCATACAGAGGACACACATCGATATCATTGGCGAATTGTTCTAGTTGAGATTCCACCTGCTTAATCGCAGAAACGCCCGGCAAAAAGGCCAGAAGTGAGCCTGACTCTTTCTCCATCAGAGAGCGAATCACGTTAGCCATTTTAGGGGCTAGATATTCATTTGCGTTAAGAGGCTGATAACGGAAATCGACCGGAAAGGTGCGACCTTGTGATTCAACGTATTTGGCATTCGGCAGCAAAGTTTGCAGAGCTTGTTGATCTAAAGTTGCCGACATCACTACCACTTTCAGATCGTCACGCAACGCCTCTTGGATCTCTAAGCTAAACGCCAATGCGGTATCGGCGTGAATACTGCGCTCGTGAAATTCATCAAAGATCACCATATCAACCCCAGTTAATTCAGGGTCGGTTTGGATCATTCTTGTCATGATCCCTTCAGTAACAATCTCTAAGCGAGTCGCACTGCTGCTTTTAGATTCACCACGAACTCTAAAGCCAATGCTCTCTCCCACCTTTTCTCCCAATTGGCTCGCTAAGTAAGTAGCAATATTCCTTGCAGCCAAACGCCTCGGTTCAAGCATGATGATTTTGCCTTGAACGGCGTTGGTCTTAACTAACTGTAAAGGGAAGAATGTTGACTTACCCGCACCGGGAGCGGCCTTTAGAATAAGTTGAGTGTGTGTTTCTACGCCAGCGAGCAGATCTGGCATCACAGCTTCTATGGGCAGTTGTGGCAATGGGAGAACCTTGTGGTGTAATGTTGGCAACATTGTACATAAAAACCTACCTGTCTAAATAAGTAATATGCACTTCAATCCGCCATTAGAGCCAGCGACTCTTATTAAACGCTATAAACGCTTTCTCACTGACATCCAACTTCCAGACGGTAGCGAGCGCACTATCCACTGCGCTAACACTGGAGCGATGACAGGATGTGCGACTCCTGGCAATACGGTGTGGTACTCAACCTCCGATAATGCAAAGAGAAAGTACCCAAACAGCTGGGAGATCTCAGAAACAGACAAAGGTCATCGTATTTGTGTAAATACTGCGCGGGCAAACCAGCTAGCAGTGGAAGCAATTGAAAATGGGACTATGGTTGAACTCTTAGGTTATAACGCGTTACGAACCGAAGTGAAATATGGCAGTGAGAATAGTCGCATTGATATTCTGCTTGAAGATAACGAAAAGCCGCCTTGCTATATCGAAGTGAAAAGCGTCACTTTGCTCGACGAGCAAGAAACGTCAACTAAAGGGCAAGGTTTTTTCCCTGATGCGGTCACAACCAGAGGCCAAAAACATCTGCGTGAACTCACAGAAATGGTCGAATCTGGAAATAGAGCCGTACTTTTATTCACTGTTTTACATTCAGGTATTGAAAAAGTGTCTGCGGCACACCATATAGACGCCAAATATTCGTTATTACTAAAACAAGCACAAGACGCTGGAGTTGAAGTGCTTTGCTATAAAGCAGAGCTCAGCAGTACTCAAATACAACTAAAACAAGCTGTTGAATTTATCAATAGCTAAGCAAAGATGCTGAACTAATCACATTGATTGCAAGTTTGAATAAGAGTATTTGCCACCATTCGTTCTTTCTGCTATAGATACCCGCCTTAAAATTAGCTGCTTTGCAGTTGACTAGGTGTAAATAGGAGATGCTGTATGCCAGAATCTAAGAAAAAAGCGCTAGGCATCCTAGCCATCGCAGGTGTTGAACCGTACCAAGAGAAGCCAGGTGAAGAGTACATGTCACTTGAGCAAACGGAACATTTTACAAAAATTTTAGCAGCTTGGCGCAACCAGCTCAGGGAAGAAGTTGATCGTACTGTGCACCACATGCAGGACGAAGCAGCGAATTTCCCAGACCCAGTTGACCGTGCTTCTCAAGAAGAAGAATTCAGCTTAGAGTTACGTAACCGTGACCGTGAGCGTCGTCTTATCAAAAAAATTGAGAAGACATTAGACAAGATCGAAGAAGACGATTTCGGCTTCTGTGATTCTTGCGGTATCGAGATTGGCATTCGTCGCCTTGAAGCTCGTCCAACTGCTGATCTTTGTATTGACTGTAAAACACTTGCAGAGATCAAAGAAAAACAGATGCAAGGTTAATTCTTGCAGATGTAAAGAAAGGGAGCCTTGGCTCCCTTTTTTGTTTGTTATCCAAGCGAAGTATTTCACACGCTTGATAGTAAATAGCAGCTTTAAGCCTTAGTTCTATACATCAAACCTTGTTCTATAGATTGAAGCTTAGTTCTAGGCATTAAAGCTCTTGTCAAACGTCTTAAGAATCGGCTACTGCGGTACCATTTAGATTAGGTTGTTCACTCATGAATTATATCGGGCGCTTTGCACCATCACCGTCAGGTCCTCTTCATTTTGGCTCACTTGTTGCTGCTCTTGGTAGCTACTTTCAAGCGAAATCTAACCAAGGAAAATGGTTAGTTCGTATGGAAGACCTCGACCCACCAAGAGAAATGGCCGGCGCTGCAGACCTCATTCTTAAGACGCTTGAGGCTTACCATCTATTTTGGGATGGTGAAGTCGTCTATCAAAGCCAACGTCATGACTTGTATCAAGCTCAAATCGATCAATGGGTTGCTGACAATCAAGCCTACTACTGCCAATGCACCCGCAAGCAGATAAAGGCTTTGGGCGGCTTTTACAATGGTCACTGTCGAGATGTAGGCCTAATCGATTCAGGTGAACAGGCGGTGCGCTTGTGCATGGACTTTCCAGTGGAGTCCTTTGATGATGTTCGCCACGGCACCATTCAAATCCCTAAAGCACTAGCTGAAGAAGATTTTATTATTAAACGCAGAGATGGATTGTTTGCCTATAACTTGGCCGTTGTTCTTGATGACATCGACCAAGGAGTAACAGAAGTCGTAAGAGGCGCAGACCTGATAGAACCAACAGGTCGACAAATCAGTTTGTATAAGACGCTCAAGCAAAAAACAGTGAGCTACTTGCACTTACCATTGGCAACCGATGGCTTGGGGAATAAACTGTCAAAACAGAACCATGCCACCGCGATAGATCTAGACAACCCAAAACCAACGTTACTCAACGCGATGCGATTCTTAGGTTTTGATATCCCGACGGCCCTTTATGAGGCTTCAATGGATGAGATTTTATTGTGGGGCTGCCAACAATGGAACGTCAGTCAGTTACCTGATAGTTTACAAAAAGAGCACTGTAATTAGCTCGAAACTCACGGCAAATAGCAAAAACGACACATAAAAATGCCATAACCAACCACTGTGGTTAAGCAGACGATGTTCTCAAATGGCTCGCGCTAAGCTATTATTAGCCGCAATTAAACTCTGCACTACCACTTTGGACTAAGAGAAAAACAAAGTTGGCGATACCTACTTTGTTCTAAACTAATGAATACAAACGACAATACCCCAAGCGAACAACGCGGATTCCACGAATTAGCTCTGAATATTTATACTCGTCAAGAGCACAATATTTCACGCAAGCAGATCAGCGACAACGCACTAAAAGTGCTATATCGCCTGAATGGTGCGGGTTTTGACGCATTTCTAGTCGGTGGTGGTGTGCGCGATATCTTATTAGGCTCTCAGCCAAAAGATTTTGATATTGCGACCAACGCAACGCCAGAGCAAATCAAACACCTCTTCAGAAACTGTCGTCTTATCGGTCGCCGTTTCCGCTTGGCACATATCATGTTTGGTCGCGACATCATTGAAGTGGCAACTTTCCGTGGTCACCACCAAGAACCATCGAAGAACGTTTCTGCACAATCGAAAGAAGGCATGCTACTTCGCGATAACGTGTACGGCAGTGTTGATGAAGATGCAGAGCGTCGTGATTTCACAATCAACGCGATGTACTACAACATTGCAGACTACAGCATCCACGATTACGCGGGTGGTGTAGAAGATTTAGAAGATAAACTGATCCGCCTGATTGGCGATCCAGAAACGCGTTACCGCGAAGACCCAGTACGTATGCTACGTGCAATGCGCTTCGCCGCTAAACTGGATTTCGACATCGAAGAAGACACGGCTGACCCGATTGAAGAGTTAGCTCACCTTCTAAGAGATATCCCAGCAGCGCGCCTTTACGAAGAGTCTCTGAAATTACTGCAATCAGGTCACGGTTTAGAAACCTACCACTTGATGCGCGAGTACAATCTATTCCAACAGATGTTCCCAGCGGTAGCGGAGCACTTCACCGAAGATTACGACTCACACACAGAGCAGATGCTTGATTTGGTTCTCGATTCAACCGACCTTCGCATCGAAGATGGTAAGCGAGTAAACCCAGCATTCATGTTCGCAGCTATGCTTTGGTACCCAATGAACAAGCTGGCAGACAAACTTGTCGCTGAACAGGGTATGGCACACTACGATGCGATCATGGAAGCGAGTAACATCATTCTAGATCAGCAAGTAAAGTCTATTGCGATTCCTCGTCGTCACACAGCAACCATTCGCGAAGTTTGGCAACTGCAACTTCGACTGCCTCGTCGCAACGGTAAACGCGCTGTTCGTCTAATGGAATTAAACAAATTCCGTGCAGGCTACGATTTCCTAGAAATGCGTGGTGAGATTGAAGGTGGCGAAACCAAAGAGTTAGCAAAATGGTGGGAGCGTTATCAGACTGCAGGTCGTAACATGCGTCAAGCAATGGCTAACGACGTTGCAGCACCATCAAAGTCAGGCCATCGTCGCCGTAAGACTTACCGAAACAAAAAGAGTAAGCAATCAGAATGATAACTGCTTACATTGCAGTCGGCAGCAACCTTGCCGACCCAGTTAGCCAAGCAAATTTGGCTATCGAAACGCTAAAAAGCCTACCGCGATCAACGTTTATTGCGACCTCTCAGCTATATAGTAGCACTCCAATGGGACCGCAAAATCAACCAGACTACATCAACGCGGTAGTCGCTATCCAAACCGAATTAACGCCAATTGAACTGCTTGATTGCACTCAAAAGATCGAACTAGAGCAAGGGCGCGTCCGTAAAGACGAACGTTGGGGACCAAGAACCTTGGATCTCGACATTGTGCTATACGGCAATGAGGTGATCGATTCAGAGCGCTTAATCGTTCCTCATTATGGAATGAAAGAACGAGAGTTTGTACTCTACCCGCTTGCTGAAATCGCACCAAGTTTACAACTCCCTGATGGGACTGAGCTGACAGAACTACTGAAAATAGTAGATAAGAACGGGCTCAATGTTTGGCAACAATAGCCAAGCGCATTAAGGAAAACCAATGAAAAAAGTAACCATTAACGACCTGATCAAATGCAAACGTGAAGGCCGTAAATTCGCGACTTCGACAGCTTATGATGCGAGCTTTGCTCAATTATTCGAAAGCCAAGAAATGCCAGTTCTGCTTGTCGGTGATTCACTGGGTATGGTTTTACAAGGCCATAACGATACATTACCAGTAACTGTTGAAGACATTGCTTACCATACTCGCTCAGTGCGTGCTGGTAGCCCGAACTGTCTTCTTATGGCTGACATGCCTTTCATGAGCTACGCAACGCCAGAACAAGCTTGTGAGAGCGCAGCTACCTTGATGCGTGCTGGCGCGAACATGGTAAAAATCGAAGGCGGAAGCTGGTTGGTTGATACTGTGAAAATGCTAACAGAACGCGCAGTACCAGTATGTGCGCACTTAGGCTTAACGCCTCAATCTGTGAACATCTTTGGTGGTTACAAGATTCAAGGTCGTGACGACGAGCAAGCCGACAAAATGGTTGCTGACGCGTTAGCACTGCAAAACGCAGGCGCTCAAATCGTTCTACTTGAATGTGTGCCAGCTTCATTGGCAAAACGAATTACAGAAGCTTGTGACGTACCGGTTATCGGTATCGGCGCAGGTAATGTTACCGATGGTCAGATCTTGGTTATGCATGACATGTTCGGTATTTCTGCGAACTACATGCCGAAGTTCTCTAAGAACTTCCTAGCAGAAACAGGTGATATGCGTAAGGCAGTAGCTCTATACAAAGAAGAAGTAGAGCGCGCGCGCTTCCCTGATGAAGCTCATACAATCGCTTAGGAGTAAGTATGCAAACTTTTGCTGAAATAGCAGCTCTTCGTGAGCAGATTAAACAGTTTAAGCGTGATGGACGTACGGTTGCTTTTGTACCGACAATGGGAAACCTGCATGAAGGCCACCTGACTCTGGTAAAGAAAGCTCGTGAACTGGCCGACATCGTTGTGGTAAGCATCTTTGTAAACCCAATGCAGTTTGACCGTGCAGACGACCTAAACAACTACCCTCGAACGTTAGAAGCAGATTTAAGCAAACTAACAGGTGAAGGTGTTGAGCTAGTATTTACACCAAAGCCAGAGGTGATGTACCCAGATGGATTAGACAAGCAGACGTTTGTTGAGGTCCCTGGCATATCTCACATGCTTGAAGGTGCCTCTCGTCCAGGTCACTTCCGTGGTGTATCAACCATTGTCACTAAACTGTTTAATATCGTTCAGCCAGACTTTGCATGCTTCGGCGAGAAAGACTTTCAGCAACTTGCTGTTATTCGCCAGATGACCACTGATTTAGCATTAGACATTGAAGTTGTCGGCGTTGCGACCGTTCGTGAAATGGATGGTTTGGCAATGAGCTCTCGCAATAGCAACCTAACGATTGACGAGCGCCAACGAGCGCCCGTTTTAGCGCGTACTATGCGCTGGATCAGCAGCGCTATTCGTGGTGGTCGCGATGATTACGCATCAGTGATTGAAGATGCTACTGACCAGCTACGCGCTGCAGATCTTCAACCTGACGAAATCTTCATTTGTGATGCTAAAACTCTGCAAGCGATCACTTCAGAATCAACTCAAGCAGTAATTCTAATGTCGGCTTTCCTAGGTAAGACGCGTCTTATCGATAACCAAGTTCTCGATTTGGTAACGGAAACCAAAGAAGAAGTGAAAGAAGAAACGACTGAATAGTCGGCTTCTGCTCTTAACGCAAAACAAAAAAAAGGTCGATGTTATATCGACCTTTTTCTTTACCTGTTACTTAGATGAACCAAAGGTTAACTACGTAAGCCAATACCCTTTGTCACTAGGTAGTGTGCAATGCCATACAACAGCACGATAAACACACCTAGTACGCCAAACGACGTCACGATCCCCACATCAGACACACCCAAGAAGCCATATCTGAACGCGTTAACCATGTACACGATAGGGTTCAACTTCGATACACCTTGCCAGAATTCAGGCAATAGACTGATCGAGTAGAACACACCACCAAGGTACGTCAGCGGCGTTAAGATAAAGGTTGGGATAATAGAGATATCATCAAACGTGCGTGCGAATACCGCGTTAATCAAGCCACCCAAAGCGAATACTACCGACGTTAAAAATACCGTCGCAATGATCACGCCCCAATGGTCAACTTGTAAGTCGACAAAGAACAACGACACGAAGGTTACTATGGTACCCACTAACAATCCACGAACCACACCACCCATTACGAAGCCGGCGATAATCACGTAGTTAGGAACAGGCGCTACAAGCAGCTCTTCAATGTTCTTCTGGAACTTGGCACTAAAGAACGATGAAGCAACGTTGGAATATGAGTTGGTGATCACCGACATCATGATCAGACCGGGAACAATGTATTCCATGTAGCTAAAGCCGTTCATTTCACCAATACGCGCACCAATCAGGTTACCGAAGATGATGAAGTAAAGCGTCATGGTAATCGCTGGCGGCACCAGAGTCTGCACCCAGATACGAGTAAAGCGATTGATCTCTTTGGTCAACAAACTGCAGAAAGCGGTCCAATATAGGCTGTACATATTATTTACTCCCCTCACGGACGATACTCACAAATAGCTCTTCTAGACGGTTTGCTTTGTTACGCATAGAGAGGACTTTAACCTGTTGCTCGCTCAATTGAGCAAAGATGGTATTCAAACCTAGGTTCTTGTCGATTTCGATTTCTAGCGAGCCATTGACCATCACTTGGCTATTCACGCCTTCAAGCTTAGGTTCAGTCGTGCCCTCTTCCAGATCCAGAATAAAGGTCTCAGCACTCAATTTGCCCAACAGCGCTTTCATTGTTGTGTTCTCAATCAGCTCACCGCGATTGATGATACCAATGTTGCGACACAGCATTTCTGCTTCTTCTAGGTAGTGCGTGGTCAAGATAATGGTAATGCCCTGCTTCTCATTGATCTCTTTTAGGAATTCCCACATTGAACGACGTAGTTCAATATCAACGCCTGCTGTCGGTTCATCAAGGATCAACAAATGAGGTTCATGCATCAATGCACGCGCGATCATCAAACGACGCTTCATACCACCAGACAAGTTACGCGCGCGTTCGCCACGCTTTTCCCACAGATCGAGTTGAGATAGGTACTTTTTCGCTCGCTCTTTCGCTAATGCTTTTGGCACGCCGTAATAACCCGCTTGTTGCAGCACGATCTGTTCAACGGTTTCAAACGGGTTAAAGTTAAACTCTTGAGGCACAAGGCCTAAGTTCTGCTTCGCCAATTCCAGATCGGTATCAATGTCGTAGCCGAACACTTTAACCTTGCCTGACGTTTTATTTACCAGTGAAGAGATAACACCAATGGTGGTTGATTTACCCGCACCATTGGGACCAAGTAGTGCGTAAAAGTCGCCTTTTTCTACTTGTAAACTAACGCCCTTAAGAGCCTCGAAGCCCCCAGCATAAGTTTTTCTTAATTGCTCAATTTCTAATGCATACATAGAGATAGACTGCCATTTGCTATAGATAAGATGTAGACGACCGAGCTTGAGGAAGAGAGTAATGCTTAAAACGAGCTAGCAGAAAACTAACCCAAACTTGTTAACTCGGCCATTTTACAAACAAGTTTATCGTTGATTGACGATTAATACAAATATCGTGTGAGAGTTTCTTTCGAAAACAAATAAGCGTCTTGGCTACGTGAAGACTAAATCAACGTTCAATAAATATAAAAATGCCGCTAAGTGATTCACTTAACGGCATTAATGATCAGTCTTGACGTGAGCGTCTAAGGGTTATTCATATTAGATTATTCATATCAGGTCATTCATATCAGCTTATTACTGAAAAATTAAACTGACTCAAATTGATGCTCATCTCTGTCGACATAGCTTGTTGCTGCCGTCAGGGCTTCATATCTGAATCGATAAGTGTTGGATTCAGGTACTAGGTCAATCACGTGGAACTTCTCTAGTTGTTGACGAGTATTCTCATTAGGACACAGCAGATACACCTCACACTGCGCATCCAATGCATCTTTAATCGCATTCTCTAGCGCTAGGCCAACAGTGACATCAATCATAGGTACATCTGTCAGGTCTAGAATCATCGCTTCATAGTCAGAGATACTTGAGTGCTGACGTGAAATCGCCTTTGAAACGCTGAATATCATCGGCCCTGATAGGTAGAAGAATAGCACCTTACCATTGGCACTATCGAGTAACTGACGTTCGCTATCAGTCAATGGGATATCGTCTTCATCATCACCATCACAGATCGCCTTAACTTGTCTGGCTTGCTCTCGGCTTAATCTTTCAATAATCAGAATATTCGAGATAAACACACCCAGTCCAACGGCAATAATCAAGTCAACAAACACAGTCAATAGCATCACGCCGTACATCACGCCCATGCCGGCATAGCTAACCTTGTGCGCGCGCTGGATAAAGCTCCAATCTAGGATATTGAAACCAACATACATCGCGATACCAGCCAGCACTGCCATAGGAATCGGTTCTGTTAAACCACCTGCAACCAATACCACGAGCGCAAGTACTAAAGCTCGAATAACACCTGAAAGCGGAGAACGCGCTCCCACCTGAATATTGGTTACAGTCCCCATAGTGGCACCCGCGCCAGGTAGTGCACCAAACAGGCCAGAGATCATATTGGCAATGCCTTGGCCACGAAGCTCTTTGTCTGAGTCATGCTCTTTACGAGTCAATGAATCTCCGATAACCGCGGTCAAAAGCGTATCAATACAACCTAATGTACCAAGCACCAAGGCATCGATAACCATAGTAGTAAACTGTTCAGCGCTGATCGTAGGGATAACGAGGGAAGGTAAACCAGCTGGGATTTCACCAATACGGCGAATAGAGTCGGTATCAAAAATAATGACGGACAAGAGCGTTACAGCCACTAACGCGACCAGTTGAGCAGGCACATACTTACGATACTTAGCGGGGAAGCCAAAAAGAATACCGAGTGTCAGAGCACCTAGAAATAGCTCACTCACTTTTAAGTTTGCTAGCGTATCAGGTAAAGCAGAAAGCGTTCCCATCACCCCACCAGATGGAGCAGCATGTCCTAACAATGGAGACAGTTGCAAGATAATAAGAATGACACCAATACCCGACATAAATCCGGAGATCACGCTATATGGCATCAACGTAACGTATTTTCCGAGCTTTAATGTACCGAGTAATATCTGAAAAGCACCTGCCATCATGACAACGGTAAAGGTCATTGCCATTCCGGTTTCAGGATACTTAGCCACCATGCTCGTCATCACTGCCGTCATGATCACCGTCATGGGCCCAGTAGGTTCAGATATCAGACTACTCGAACCTCCGAACAACGCCGCGAATAAGCCGACCATGATAGCGCCCCAAAGACCGGCTTCAGCGCCCGCGCCAGACGCGACACCAAATGCCAACGCTAAAGGCAATGAGATAATGGCTGTAGTCACACCGCCAAACATGTCACCTTTGAGACTGATATCCGAAAAACGACTTCCAAACAAAACACACCTTCCTGATGATGAAATGACAAACTTTATAACTTTAACAAATGAGTTAGTCAGACAGAAAGTGTTAATTCAATCACATTATTCATGACTTATAACCAGATGGTAGTTTATGTGCTAAGTTAGTGATTTTAACGACTAGAACACGTCAGATGAGTACGTGTTAACGCAGTTTTTACGGGATTGAATTTGTAACATTGTGTATAGTTACAATTCTTAATTAAGGGATGTAAGACGCAAAATGCCAGAGATTAAACAGCTTTTTGAAAACAACTCTAAATGGTCTGAAGAAATTCGATCTCAAAGACCTGAGTATTTTACAACGCTTGAAGAGGGTCAAAGCCCTGGTTTTTTATGGATAGGTTGTTCAGATAGCCGAGTACCGGCCGAACGCCTCACTGGTTTGTATTCCGGAGAACTGTTTGTTCACCGAAACGTGGCTAACCAAGTGGTCCATACTGATCTCAACTGCTTATCTGTTGTGCAATACGCGGTGGATGTACTCAAAGTTAAACACATCATTGTCTGTGGCCATTATGGCTGTGGGGGTGTGAATGCAGCTATTGATAATCCGAAGCTAGGCCTAATTAATAACTGGCTACTTCACATTCGCGACAATTACCTTAAGTACCGTAAGCAGATCGAATCTTTACCTCGTGAACAATGGGGTGATAAATTGTGCGAAATTAACGTCGCAGAGCAAGTCTATAACTTGGGCAACTCCACCATCATGCAGACCGCATGGGAACGTGGGCAAGATATTGAAATCCATGGTGTTGTTTATGGGATTGGTAATGGCAAGCTGCAAGATCTTGGCGTTCGTTGTTCAAGCAATGACACGTTAGAGAATAGCCACTTAGATGCGCTTGATAAGATCTTATCGACGCCCATTCTTGGTTAACGGTTATCTCTTAACGTTTAATAGACAAATATAAGAAAGGCTCGCATTGTGCGAGCCTTTTTTGTCACTATTTAACAGAGTAATAATTACTCTTGAGGTACAACTTTACCGATGTAAGGTAGGTGACGATACTTTTGTGCGTAGTCGATACCCACACCAACAACGAATTCGTCAGGAATTTCAAAACCAATCCATTTAGTATCAACAATCACTTCACGGCGAGAAGGCTTGTCTAATAGCGTACAAATTTCGATGGATTTAGGACCACGTAGGCTTAGAATCTCTTTCACTTTAGTCAGTGTGTTACCTGTATCGATGATATCTTCTACAAGTAGAACGTCTTTACCTTGGATATCGTCATCAAGGTCTTTCAGAATACGTACGTCACGTGAGCTTTCCATACCGTTGCCGTAGCTAGATGCGGTCATGAAATCAACTTGGTGAGTTAAATCGATAGCACGAGCAAGATCTGCCATAAAGACAAAAGATCCACGTAATAAGCCAACTAAAACAAGATCTTCACTACCGTTGTAGTGTTCCGTGATCTGTTTACCTAGTTCATTCACTCGATCCTGAACTTCTTGCTCAGAGATCATGACTTCAACTGTATGCTTCATACTGCTCTCATTTTGTTGGGTGATTGCGACAAGTTTAGACAGTTCTGCCATGGGTGCCGCTCAATTTTGTGCGTAAGTCTAGCATTGCTCAAATACCCACACCACCTTACAGCTCGAATTTACTGTTAGATTCTCAATGAAATGTGCACAGCCCCCTTGTTACATACTCGCTTTCTTTCACATCCATGCTGATCACGCTTTATGTATCAAGTTTGATGTAACTGTCTATAAAATAAGCTCAAAGGATTGACCATTTGCATATGCACCATTACACTCATCTTGGCTTAAATAATAATAAAATCATTAATATAAAAAATTCGTTGGCAAGGAAAACAAAATGGACTCAATATCTAAGAGACCTAGAACTAGGCTTTCACCTTTAAAAAGAAAACTTCAATTGATGGAAATCGCACTTGAGGTATTCTCTCGCCGCGGCATTGGCCGTGGTGGGCACGCTGATATAGCTGACATTGCTCAGGTATCAGTTGCAACCGTGTTTAACTACTTCCCAACCCGTGAAGATCTGGTTGATGAAGTACTTAACCACGTCGTTCGCCAATTCTCTAACTTCCTTTCAGACAATATCGATCTCGATATTCACGCAAAAGAGAACTTACATAATATTGCGACTGAAATGGTGACGTTGGTGGCTCACGATTGCCATTGGTTGAATGTATGGTTTGAATGGAGCGCATCAACCCGTGATGAAGTATGGCCTCTATTCGTAACCACAAACCGCACTAACCAAATGTTACTACAAAACATGTTTAGCAAAGCGATAGAGCGTGGCGAAGTCTGTGACGACCACGACCCTAAGCACCTTGCGAATCTGTTCCACGGCATTTGTTACTCGCTATTCATTCAAGCGAAGCGTGTAGATACGCAAGAAGAACTTTCGACCTTGACGGATAGCTACTTAAACATGCTGTGCATTTATAAGTAGATTCGAGATTCGAGATTC
>NZ_JBFRKQ010000068.1:0-75852 GCF_041469505.1 Vibrio sp. 10N.286.49.E11 | reverse complement strand
CCGCGATGAACCTTTTTTATAGGGTTCAAATAATACTATTCGGGACACTTAGCTCAGCTCAATGGTTCAGTTGGCGCTTGGCTTGCTACCTTCTTCGGCGCATAAGCGACATCTTCCAGTGCTTTATGATTGTTGCCAATCAGCTCACCAAAATGAAACAGCGCGTATTCGCCCGGCTTCATTCTAAACCACTCTTCATTGTCCGTAAGAGGTTGAGTTGCTACCACCGTCACCACATCATTTGGCGTAGTTTCTTCCTGGAAGTTAATCTCAACATCTTCATCAATCAGGCTCGCTTTACCAAAAGGTGCGCGCCTTGTTATCCAGTACAAATGGTTGGTGCAGTAGGTCATGACATACTCACCATCACTGAGTAACATGTTAAATACGCCTTTCTCTCGCAGCTGGTCACAACACTCAGCCACAAAGCGGAACATACCTTCCATATCTTGAGGTGGCTCAGGGAAACGCTCTTCAAGTTGTTTGAGTAGCCAACAGAAAGAGAGTTCACTGTCTGTCTCGCCGACAGGTCTAAAACGCCCACTCACCAGATCATCGTAATCTGATAATTGACCATTGTGAGCAAAGGTCCAATATCGCCCCCAAAGCTCACGAGTAAAAGGGTGTGTATTCTCTAGATTAACACCACCACGGTTCGCTTGACGGATATGACTGACAACGGCTTGGCTTTTAATTGGGTAGTTTTGAACCAACTCAGCAATCTTTGATTCACAGCTAGGGTTAGGATCTTTAAATGTACGAAAACCCTTTCCCTCATAGAAGGTAATACCCCAGCCATCACGATGCGGGCCAGTATTGCCTCCACGCTGCATAAGACCAGTAAAGCTAAAACAAATATCAGTTGGCACATTCGCGCTCATACCGAGCAATTCACACATGGTTTAATCTACTCCCTATTAAAACCAATGGAGCCACAAACATGGGTTCCAAATGTCTGTAAAACTATTATTCCATCTCTTTTTCAACAAGCTGAATCACAATATGAATGATCTTAATGTGAATCTCTTGGATACGATCTGCGTAACCAAAGTGTGGTACTCGGATTTCGATATCAGCACAACCCGCCATTTTGCCGCCATCTTTACCCGTCAATGCAATCGTCTTCATGCCTTTAGCTTGAGCAGCTTCAATCGCTTTTAGAATATTGGCAGAGTTACCTGAAGTCGACAGACCGAACAACACATCACCTTTACGACCTACCGCTTCTACATAACGAGAAAATACGTGGTCGTAGCCAAAATCATTACTCACGCAAGACAGGTGGCTTGGATCTGAAATCGCAATGCCAGCGTAACCTGGACGGTTTTCACGGTATCGGCCTGTAAGCTCTTCCGCGAAGTGCATTGCATCACAGTGTGAACCACCGTTGCCACAAGAAAGCACTTTGCCCTCTTGCTTGAATGAGTCAGCAATCAGTTTTGCCGCCGCTTCAATTTGAGCGATGTTATGGTCATCACTCAGGAACTTATTCAGAACGTCAGCAGCTTCGTTTAATTCACTTTTGATTAGGTCTTGGTACATAAGGCTTATCTCTTATATTTTTTTTTACGCAACTTAAGGTACGTGAAATGAGAGCTGAGGGTTTTTCCCTCTTTGTAGCTGAGTTTACCCACAAACATGAAATAGTGTCGACACTTAAGCCCAAAGATTGCCACCTTAATTAACTTGTCGTTGTAAATCCGTCCAAATATTCGCCACCAACCTCTCACAATTAGAATTTTAACTCTATTGAGATCACTTTTTACTCACCTTGGAGTTTTACAAATATTTAATATTTTGTTTACACTTGACTGGTTAGACCTCTTACCTAAAACTTAATAACAATAAGTGATCTCTGAAAAGGAAATCGATCATGAACATATTGCTCTCCCTACTCGGCATGACCGCCATCTTAGGCGTCTGTCTTTACCATAGAGTTAGTCTGGTACGTGCATTAGTTGTATTAACCGGCGCAATGGTAGCATTAACACTGCTTGGCGGCGTGGCTGTTACCGGCTGGCTATGCTACTTGTTAGCCGTTGCGATGTTTGCAGTTCCAACTATTCGCCAAACTTTAATCAGTCAAAAAGCACTCTCTTTATTTAAGAAAGTTCTACCGGCGATGTCTCAGACAGAAAAAGAAGCACTAGAAGCCGGCACAGTATGGTGGGAAGCAGAGCTGTTCAAAGGCAAACCTGAATGGAAGAAACTTCAGAACATTGCTGACCCGAAACTCTCTGAAGCTGAGCAAGCGTTTTTAGATGGTCCAGTAAATATCGTGTGTGAAATGGTCAATGATTACCAAGTCACTCATGAGCTTGCTGATTTGCCACCAGAAGTATGGCAATACCTGAAAGACCATAAATTCTTCGCCATGATCATCAAGAAAAAATACGGCGGCTTAGAGTTCTCAGCTTACGCTCAATCTTTGGTTCTACAGAAGCTAACAGGCGTTTCTAGTGTATTGTCATCGACGGTTGGCGTACCTAACTCATTAGGCCCTGGTGAGCTTTTACAACACTACGGTACAGAAGAACAAAGAAACCACTACCTGCCTCGCCTAGCGGAAGGTAAAGAGATCCCTTGTTTCGCACTAACTAGCCCAGAGGCAGGCTCTGATGCTGGCTCTATTCCAGATTACGGTGTGGTTTGTAAAGGCGACTGGCAAGGCGAAGAAGTACTCGGCATGCGCCTAACTTGGAACAAGCGTTACATCACTCTAGCGCCTGTCGCGACGGTATTAGGCTTAGCTTTTAAACTTCGTGACCCGGATGGCCTGCTTGGTGATCAAAAAGATCTTGGTATCACTTGTGCGCTTATCCCAACGGATTTAAAAGGCGTAGAAATTGGCAACCGCCACTTCCCACTAAACGTACCTTTCCAAAATGGCCCGACGCAAGGCGACGATATCTTCGTGCCTATCGATTTCATCATTGGCGGTCAGAAAATGGCCGGTCAAGGCTGGCGTATGCTGGTTGAGTGCCTGTCGGTTGGTCGTGGTATCACACTGCCTTCAAATTCAACTGGTGGCATCAAGTCTGCCGCGCTTGCAACTGGCGCTTACGCTCGTATCCGCCGTCAGTTCAAACAGCCTATTGGCCGCATGGAAGGGGTTGAAGAGCCACTTGCACGCCTTGCAGGTAACGCTTATGTAATGGACGCTGCAAGTAACCTAACCGTTGCGGGCATCGACCTTGGTGAAAAGCCTTCGGTTATCTCTGCAATCGTTAAGTACCACTGTACTCACCGTGGCCAGCGCAGCATCATTGATGCGATGGATATCGTCGGTGGTAAAGGCATTTGTTTAGGCCCATCGAACTTCCTAGCTCGTGGCTACCAAGGCTCGCCTATCGCGATTACGGTTGAAGGCGCAAACATCCTGACTCGTTCAATGATCATCTATGGTCAAGGTGCGATTCGCTGTCACCCTTACGTACTGAACGAAATGGAAGCGGCTTATTCTGAAAGCAGCGATGCGCTTGATAAGTTTGATTCAGCGTTAGCAGGGCACGTTAGCTTTACGATGAGCAACCTAGTCCGCAGCTTGTGGTTTGGTTTAACCGATGGTCGTGGTTCTGATGCGCCAACACCTTCAAATAAAACAGATAAACAGACACAGCGTTACTACCAACAGCTAAACCGCTACAGTGCAAACCTAGCGCTACTGTCTGATATTTCAATGGCAGTTCTAGGCGGATCACTGAAGCGTAGAGAACGTTTATCAGCAAGACTGGGTGATATCTTAAGTCAACTTTACCTCGGCTCAGCAACGCTGAAACGCTTTGAAAGCGAAGGCAGCCACGCTGAAGATCTACCGTTAGTACATTGGG
Source organism: Vibrio sp. 10N.286.49.E11 (assembly GCF_041469505.1). Taxonomy (NCBI): domain Bacteria; kingdom Pseudomonadati; phylum Pseudomonadota; class Gammaproteobacteria; order Vibrionales; family Vibrionaceae; genus Vibrio; species Vibrio sp. 10N.286.49.E11. The sequence goes on along the minus strand of NZ_JBFRKQ010000068.1, from coordinate 72,022 downwards.
GGATGCAAGATAGCTTACGTCAGACTGAAGTGGCGATTGATGAGTTCTTAGCGAACTTCCCTAACCCTGTGATTGGTCGTCTGCTTCGTGTTGTGCTAATGCCATTCGGTCGTATCCGTCGTGCTCCAAACGACAAGCTCGATAGCAAAGTTGCGCACATTCTACAAACACCAAGCGAAACACGCTCTCGTATCGGTCGCGGCCAATACTTAGAAGCGACGGAATACAACCCAGTAGGTAAGATTGAAAAAGCGCTAGAAGTGATTCTTCAAGCTGAACCTCTGTTCGACAAAGTCTGCAAAGAGACACATCAAAAACGTGCCTTCTTACGACTTGATCTTGTTGCTCAGTTGGGACTTGAGAAAGGTATCTTAACGCAAGACGAAGCAAATCTTCTGATTAGCGCTGAGGAACATAGACTGTACACGATTAACGTGGATGACTTCTCACCAGAGGAGCTTGCAGCAAAGTCTCAGTACCCAGACCAATCGATTGATAACGTCGCTTAAGGCCAGAAAAAGAAACAAAAACGGGACTCCTATGAGTCCCGTTTTTTTGTTCATGATTTCGTTGCCACAAATTCCAATGCTTTATCTAGCGGCTTATTCTCTCTAGACAATCTAATCATCTAAGCGAGTTACTTGGGCGCCTTGAGCTGCATCTCAGGTAACGCTTTTTTCTTCGCCTTGACCTTACGAACCACAAACCAAATCAATAAGCCCAATAGAATAGCGACCACATTACCCACCGCAATAATGATCATACTGCGCTGTCTGTCATCTTCACGTTTTTGAAGGATCATCAACTCTGTTGCGATACGCTTCTGTTCAGCAAGAGCTTCTTCTTGAAGACGTCGTGACTCTGCTAAGTCGATATCTTCAACAACGCTGTACGACTGCTCGGTAATTGGAAAAATCAGCGGGCGCTGACTTGAAGCATCAGTGGCATAAACCATCCCTGACCAATTATAAATTCCTAAATCGCCATTATAAGGCACCTCTAAAGCGACTTTCATTGCGTCGACTTCAGCTTGCCCCTGCTTGTACATCACATATTCATCAGAAGCCTTGTGCTCAACATGAACCGCTAACGAGCTCGGTGCGATCATCCCCTGTTCACCAGACACCACAATAGTATGAGGTAAACCCTCTTTTCGTGATTGAATGAAGGTGCTAGTGATCGGTGTTGGGTAAACCAAGACTTCTTGCTCTTGCGCTCGCAGGAACACGCCATTACCAGAGGTAATACGCGCTCGGTATTTACCGGGCTCGATATCAATTGGCAAAGAGACAGTGAACACACCATCTCCGGCCTTTTCATCAAGATCAGCGCCATCATCGGCAAACTCGCCCATCACAACCGGCACCGGGCGCGCTTCTCTCACCAAAGACTCTTCGTTTTCAACAAACTTAGTAAAGGTAACCTTAAGCTTCACGCGATCGAGAAAATCGCGCAGCACCAGCGGCTTGCCATCAGAAGTCAGTCGAGCGGTAAATTTGATGCGCTCTGTTTGATACAACTTATCTGGGAACTCATTAGCATCCAAAACAAGATGAGACAGCAGCTTGATATTGTTCTTAGGGGAAACTTTACCTATCGCTTGCCAAGGGCCGGGCATCGGATTGTCGATAGAGATAATGTCCATGGACGATTCTTCGTACCAACGGACATTATCAGCATTGCGCCAAGAGTAGTATTTCTTGCCATCAGGGCGAACCAAAACGACAGGTTTAGAGTTATCGGCTCGATAAATCACAAAGGTGACTTGTTCAATACTGGGATCAACTCTAAAACGGTTGTCCAATAAACTCATAACGGATTCTGTTGCTGCATGTAAGCCAAAACTTAACAGCAATAAGCAACCGGTAGCCAATACCCTTAACATACTTTCTCCCTACTGACGCCAGAGGCAGCTTCCGCTTTTCTCGACGAGATCTAAACGACTTTGATGCGCTTCTACTTCATCGGCCGTAGCTCGTAAAACCTTTAGGGATTTTCGACCACTTTCTACTCTTCGTATGCTTTCGGCTTCGCCTTCCTGTTGACCAGCGTTAAATTGCAGCGAAGTTTGACCACCCGTCATCAATAAGTAGACGTCGGCTAGGATCTCCGCATCGAGCAATGCGCCGTGGAGAGTACGGTGCGAGTTATCGATACCGTAACGGTCACATAAGATATCTAGGTTGTTTCTTTTACCTGGGAATATCTTCTTCGCCATTGCCAAGGTATCGGTAACTTTACAGTAGTCATCCGTTTTACCTATCGCTGGGTTGAGCTTCTCAAACTCATAGTCCATGAAGCCCGTATCGAAGGGCGCGTTATGAGCCACCAGCTCCGCACCTTTGATAAAGTCGAGAAACTCTTTATGAATGTCTTGGTATTCAGGCTTATCAATCAAGAATTCATCGGTAATACCGTGAACGCCAATCGCCTCTTCTTGAATCGCACGATCGGGCTTGATGTAGACGTGGAAATGACGCCCGGTCAGCCTACGGTTGATAATCTCTACTGCACCAATTTCAACGATGCGGTGACCCATATAGTGAGGGCCACCTTCTGTATTCATACCGGTGGTTTCGGTATCGAGTACAACAATGCGCTTATTTTCGTTCGAACTGTTTTTTTCGTTCGTGCTTTGTTCTGGAGTGCTACTGGTATTCATAAGGATAACTGTGTCAGACTATGCCGATAATGTGCTTGAGGTAATAGTATCAAATCATGACGAAACAAGTTGAAATTTTCACTGATGGTTCTTGTTTAGGCAACCCAGGTCCTGGTGGCTATGGCATCGTACTTCGCTATAAAAAAGTAGAAAAGACACTAGCCGAAGGCTTTACACTAACGACCAACAACCGTATGGAAATGCTCGCAGCTGTCATCGCTCTCCAAGCACTCAAGGAACCTTGCTCTGTGATTCTGACCACGGATAGCCAATACGTTCGCCAAGGCATCACACAGTGGATCCACAACTGGAAAAAGCGTGACTGGAAAACCGCCGACAAGAAACCGGTTAAAAACGCAGACCTGTGGCAAAGGCTCGATAAAGAAACCGCTCGTCATAGTGTTGATTGGCGCTGGGTTAAAGGACACGCGGGACACAGAGAAAACGAAATGTGTGATGATTTAGCGCGAAATGCAGCGGAGAATCCGACTCTAGAAGATACGGGCTATCAACCAAGCTAATCGTCTTTTTAATTAGACGCACATTTCAGAAAGCGATTTATAATTTCTTAAACTAATTGACAATTTCTCAATCGAATTGATAGATGAAAAGCCGACAACTAATCGGCTTTTTCTGTTTTTAGCGGATATGACGCTTTGGCTGAATCCATTGTACGGCGCGTATTGGTTCTAAAGCTTGCTCCAACCGGAGAGAAACGTCGCTTAAGGTGCCAATGTGGTTTGATGGGTTTTAGCGGGTAAGTACGCTTACGAGCAACAATAAAGTATTGGCTTCCGGCGAAGGATGCACAACCACCTAAGCTGTTCTCCAACCACGTCCACATCGCTTGATACTTACTCATCGGAAACAGCGCGTAGGTGTCACAATGAATTACTTCATAGTTAAGTACACCTAACCAGTCTTTAATTCGACTTGGCGTGTACATACGCCCACTCCAGGGTAAGCTGTTCTTTCGCCAAGGCATCAAACTGGCAAGCCCAGTGACACTGATTGGGTTGAAGCCGGTGATAATGATATAGCCATCGTCCATCATCACTCGATCGACTTCTCTCAATAATCGATGCGGGTCATTGCTATAATCTAACTGATGACTCAACACTACAACATCAAAGCTTTTCTCCAAAAAGGGTAAATTATAGCCATCCGCTATCACATTATGTAATGGGTTCTGGATATCTAGGTTTACTTGATGTTGAATGTTGCATGTGCAGCTAGAAATCTCACTACTGAGGCCACCGAGCTTGAGCATATGGTAACCAAATAGCTTTGGGCACCACTCATCGAGTCGAGTTTGAATAGATTCTCTCAACCAGTCTCCATTGTGCAATTGCGCCCAAGTGTAAGGACGTTCAAACTTCTTTCTGCTACGTGCTGGCTTCATCAATAATCTGTCTCACTTATTCTGTCGCACTAATAGTGACTGGAGAACCAATAATGTTACATATCAAAAGCATACCTGCATTTAACGACAATTACATCTGGCTGATTCAAAATAGCGATCGCCGTTGTGCTGTCGTCGACCCCGGCGATGCAGCTCCAGTATTAGAGTACTTGGCACACCATGAGCTAACTTTAGATGCAATCTTGATTACACACCACCACCACGATCACATTGGTGGTGTTCCAGAACTCGTTAGACAATTTCCCGGCGTGGATGTTGTCGGTCCAAGGAATGAACCTATCCCTACCTTAACTCATCCGGTCGATGATGGTGATCAATTAGAACTGTTTGGCGAAGTATTCCTCGTCCTAGGGCTCAGTGGCCATACTGCGGGTCATATTGGTTATGTGGGCGATGCCAAACTGTTTTGTGGTGATGTGTTGTTCTCTGCGGGCTGTGGCCGAATCATGGAAGGCACACCACAACAGATGTTCGATGCACTGAATAAGATCACGGCTCTGCCTCAAGAAACCGAAGTTTATTGTGCACATGAGTACACTGCAGCCAATATCGCTTTCGCATTAGCCGTAGAGCCTGATAACCAACATTTGCAGCAATATCGCGACCAAGTGAACCGACTTCGCGCTCAAAATAAGTCGACCATCCCCACAAATTTGAGACAAGAGAAGTTTGTGAACCCCTTCCTGCGCTATACCGAGCCAAGTGTAGTGAAATCAGTGTCTAATCGCACCGAGCAGACCGATCCTTTATCGGTATTCACCGCTTTACGTGCGTGGAAGAACGAATTTTAACAAATACAGACTTGTCACTCATAGGGGGTGGCAAGTATTATCATCGGCCGTTAATTAAAAAGGCTGTAACATGCGAGTTAAGTACAGCTGGGCTTTGGTATTACTACTTTCTGGTTGCCAATTAACTCAGTCAGAGAATCCAGACCAAGCTTCCGAGCAAACCAACACATCTCCTACTAAAGAAGTTTCTCAAGCGAACGTTTCATCAGAAGCGACCAAAGAAGAACCAAAAGTTGAAGCACCTGTCGTTACTCCACAAACACAAGAAGATGTTTGGAAACGCATTGCGATGCAACTTGAAATGGAAGTGCCAGACCAAAAGAAGGTCGACTACTACCGAACTTGGTATCTCAAGCACCCGAGTCATCTAAAAACAGTATCAAAGCGTGCTGAACCTTTCTTGTATCTGATCACGACTAAGATTGAAGAAAAAGGCTTACCACTAGAATTGGCACTACTACCCGTTGTAGAAAGCTCTTTCGATGCGTTTGCCTACTCTCATGGCAGTGCTGCTGGTCTATGGCAATTCATTTCAGGCACTGGCAAAGACTACGGGCTTGAACAGAACTTTTGGTATGACGGCCGCCGCGATGTTGCCGCCTCTACCGACGCCGCATTGGACTTCCTCTCAGATCTTAACCGACGTTTCGATGGCGACTGGAATCATGCGATTGCTGCCTATAACAGTGGTGGTGGTCGAGTAAACAGCGCAATCCGCAAGAACAAGAAGCTTGGCAAGCCAATCGACTTTTTCTCTTTGGACTTACCAAAAGAGACCAGCAGCTATGTACCTAAACTGCTTGCTCTAGCAGATGTCATTGCCAACCAAGAAAAGTATGGCATCGATATTCCGGCGATCCCGAATAAGCCAGTGCTGACTCTGGTTAACCCTGAAGAACAGCTTGATTTAGCCATTGCTGCGAACTACGCAGGCATTCCTGTCAAAGAACTTCAAGGTTACAACCCGGCTTACAACCAATGGGCAACGGCACCAGAGAAACACCAACAACTATTACTTCCTTTAGATTCAGTTGAGAAATTCAACAAAGAAGTCGCTGCCAATAAAGGCAAAGGCATGAAGTTGGTGCGTTACAAGGTTCAATCTGGTGACAGCATTAGCGTACTGGCAAGCAAATATAACACCACCAGCAAAGTGATCCGCTCTGCAAACGGTTTGAGCAACAACAATATTCGTATTGGCCAGCACTTACTTATCCCAACATCCACCAAAGACGACAAGACATACGCCCTAAGCGCCTCAAACCGCCTAGCAAGCACACAGTCGAAGAGTCGTGGTCAATATAAGCTCAGCCATACTGTAAGAAGTGGTGACAGCCTATGGACGATTGCACGCGCAAATAAGGTCTCTCATCAATCACTGGCTAAGTGGAATGGCATGGGACCACGCGACACGCTTAGAGTTGGTCAAGAACTGGTCATTTGGAAGAACGGCTCAGACGGCGCCATCATCCGTACGATCTTTTATAACGTAAGATCAGGTGACACAGTCAGCGGTATTGCATCAAAGTTCAAAGTAAAAAGTACAGATGTTGTAAAATGGAACACTTTGCAGAACAAAAAATACCTACAGCCAGGACAAAAACTGAAGCTGTATGTTGATGTAACTAAGGTAAGTGTATGAACCCGTCAAGTAACCCACTCGTCATGCTGTTGGATATATTCCGTTCGCCAACAGCTTGTTTCTTAGCGCTTTATCAACGAAGTGCTTGGGGATGGCAACCCTACGTCGTATTAATGCTCAGCCCATTTTTGTTTTGGGGTGCTTATTTTTCGAATGTAGATTTTGCATGGTTAAGTGCAGAGCTCTCGCAGCAACTGGCTCAAACGAACCCTGACCAATTGGCGTTACTTGACAGCAATACCTTACTCGCAAGTGAAATCATCAGCGACGTATTTGGCCGAACATTAACCATCGTTCTATTGGCATTCTGGTTTAACCTAGCAACCAAGCCAAGCCAACATCAGCACAGCTTTTGGCGATGGTTTGCAGCGGCATCGGTTGTTATATTCCCAGCTGTTTTAGGTGATGTAGCAAGCTACGCAAGCCTGATACTCAAGCATGGACATGTGATGAACTACGCTGCCGACTTGAACAGCTTAAATGGCTTGATCAAGTTACCGCTAACTAATGATTGGTCACAGTTTGCTAGCTCATTACCACTGCTTCTGCCATGGTACATCGTGCTAGGTTATGCTGCGGTATTAACGTGGACTGAGTTTGAACGCGGGCAAGCGCTTGTGATTTCAGGCTTACCATGGGTTGGCTACTACCTAATCTGGGCGCTCTACATTTTAATCTTTTAAGTAGAAGAGATAAGGCTAGCGAAGACTCTCTAGCCTATTGTTCCGTTAGATTTCCCAAGGTAACCACCGTGCGAATGGTTAAGTTCCAATGACTAATAGCTAATCACTATTTAGCCTTAAAGGTCACTCGCATAGGGTTATGATCAGAAGCGTCCGTAATGGGCGCTTTTGCTTTTTCTACCTCTAGCCCTCGATAGAACACATGGTCGAGCACCAGTCCTGTAATGAACTGAGTTCTGTTATCTGGCTCAAAGGCAACTTCCGTCAAACCAACCTTCTCCAACGCATCTTTCAATACAGCAAAGCGAGCTTCACTCCAGCTATTAAAGTCCCCAGCAAAAATAACCGGCCCACGATACTTTTGCAGATTGTCAGTTAAGCTCTTGAGCTGAGCCTCGTAATCTTCCGTACCAAAGGTAAAGTTCACAGCGTGGATATTAATCACAGCCAGCTCTTCGCCATTGTTTAGTTGGTAACGCGACCAAAGCGCCGATTTAGGCAGTTGAAGCCAAGGTTCTTCATGAGTATAAGCACACGCTTCAATCGGTAAATGGGTTGCTAGGTTGAGTACCCCAGCACTTTGCTCAAAGGCCTCAAACGCATTAACACGTGTGCTTCCCCACTGTCCGCTCATTACCCATTGGCGAAGTCCTTCTGTCATACTAGCTTCTTGCAGCAAGACTAAATCGCTACCTGCCGACAGCTTATTTAACTCACTCTGCCAATTATTTCGGTTTTGCTTGTAGATATTCCACACCGTAATGTCTAAGCCATCAGACACATCAATCGCTTTCGGTGCAGAGTTTTGGTAGCAACTGTAGATGTCGTTACTGGTACTTTGAGAGGAAATGATCAGGTTGGGTTTATTCGGGATCACGAAGATAAAATGAAAACTAACGACAGCAAGCGTTATCAATAACGTGATAACAATGATGGTTTTCTTAAACATACAGCACCCTACCAGAGATGAAAAAGGAGCGATAAACGCTCCTTTTAGGGTAATAGTTTTTTTATACGGCGTCTTCGTCTTCTTCGCCAGTACGAATACGTACCACACGTTCAACTTCAGTAATGAAGATCTTACCGTCACCAATTTTACCTGTTTGAGCCGTCTCAATGATGGTATCAACACATTGGTCAGCCACTTCGTCGGTCACAACGATTTCTAGTTTCACTTTAGGTAAAAAGTCGACCATGTACTCTGCGCCGCGGTATAGCTCAGTATGACCTTTTTGACGTCCAAAGCCTTTAACTTCAGATACTGTCATACCCGTAATACCCACTTCTGCAAGTGCTTCACGTACATCATCAAGTTTGAATGGCTTGATAATGGCTTCAATCTTTTTCATGTTCATCCCTTAAACTGTGCGAATGGCTCATTATCGGTTAGCTATAGTAAACATTCAATGAAAAAAGCCAGAGCTTTAAAGCTCTGGCTCGAAATTTATCATCTTGTTTAATCAGCGCTTTGAGAAGGTTTTACTTAAGGCTTGCGTAGTAAGCGGCTAGATTCGCGATGTCTTCATCACTCAGCATTGAAGCTTGAGCCTGCATTACAGCGGCCAAACCGCCGGTGCGCTGGCCATTCTTATAGGCCTTAATTGATGAAGCGATGTATTGCTCGTTTTGACCTTTAAGGTTTGGATAGCCAGGGATCACTGCGATACCGTCTGCACCATGACATGCCGCACAGATTGCTGCTTTAGCTTGACCCGCAGCAACATCAGCCGCCAGAGCGTTACCACTCAATAGTCCAAATCCAAGAACTAATCCTAGTGTAATTTTCTTCATTGCATATTCCATTAATTATTTTTATTAAAGTGACGGTGAATTGTGACATAAACTTTTTCTACTTGCTCCAAAGCGCTTCACAATCTTGACCTTCGTAGTTTTTATCTACGAATAAGCCTAAAACAGCGATCACTCGATCGCCATCCATTAATATCGGCGTTCTGCGTCTTAACCAACTGGGTACTTGGTACTCTTGAAACAACTTCTTAAGCTTCCTGCTATGACCGCGCCCAACAGGGTGTGCTGACAATCCCTCAGGGTTAAATATCACTCGCAGTGTTCCTCTCGTTGTGTTGAGACTAAAATGTTGCGCATCACAGTGGTTAGATACACCATCACTCGCCGCTGAAGTTAAGTGTAGTTCCCCTAAACCGTCAGGCAAAACTAAGCTCTCTTCCATCGAGATATCACTTTGCCAGTTCGACAAGTCTTTGGTCTCTTTTACGACATGGAGCTGATGATTAAAACGTCTAACCTCAACCTCATTCAACACCAGCTTAGGGTTGGCGTCTGCCTGAGCACATGCCACCTCATCCCATATAAGTTTGAGCTGCTTTTGGCTCGGCATCGGTTGATTACACCGGCTCAGCCACATTCTTAATAAGCGTGCACGCAGTAAATCAGAGTACTGAGATAATACCTCAATACTTAAGCTGTGCTTCTCAGTCAAAGCTTGTTGTAAGTGAGATTCTAACAACTCATCCAACAGTAACTCTTGCTCTGCACATAGCTGAGCACTACGACTGACCGATTCTCGAAAACTAGGCCAACGCTCGGTCAGTGTCGGAGTGACTTGATGACGAATAAAATTACGGTCAAAGCGAACGTCTTGATTACTCTCATCTTCTACCCAAGTTAAAGCCATATCGCGCGCCGCCACTTCAATATCCGTTCTCGTCACCGACAGCAGTGGGCGAACGATATGAGCACCTGAAAATGGCATCACTTTCGCCATTGAAGAGAGCCCTTTCGGACCACTGCCACGCTTAAGAGCTAACAAGAAGGTCTCGACTTGGTCATCGATGTGCTGGCCTGTCACTAACACATCACCTTGTCTAATATGCTTTTTAAGGGCTTGGTATCGCGCGTCTCGAGCCAGCTTTTCAACGCTTTCTCCACGGCTAATATCTAGCGAGACTCGTTCAATGAACAAGGATACCGACAAAGCATCACACCATGTTTTGCACTGCTCTGCCCAATAATCAGCATTGTTGCTTAAGCCGTGGTGAACATGTACCGCACAGCAATCGATGTGATGGGACTTAGCGAATTGGGCAGCCAACTCCAACAACACTCGTGAATCGACACCACCACTGAAAGCGACGATCAACCGACAAGGCTTAAGCGCGCTTTGATCAAGTACAGATGTGAAGGTATCAATTAAGTGTGCCATGAGGCTAATAAACCAAGAGATCGTATGTTAAGGGATAATGTTTTAATAATAAAAAAGGGTTGGCACTGAGTCCAACCCTTTCATCATTTGTTCGTATAGCTAGCCTTATCGCTAAGGCAAGTTATCAGCAGTAGCCGTAGCTCATTAGACGCTGGTAACGACGCTCAAGCAGCGTTTCGTTATCAAACTGCTCTAGCTCTTCTAGCTGTTTAACTAACATGTCTTTCATGTTTTGAGCGGTTTGTGCAGGGTCGCGGTGCGCGCCACCTAGAGGCTCAGGAATGATTTCGTCGATAAGCTCAAGCTCTTTAAGACGAGGAGCAATCAGGCCCATCGCTTCAGCTGCTTGTGGTGCTTTATCTGAATCGCGCCATAAGATTGAAGCACAACCTTCTGGAGAGATTACTGAGTACGTAGAGTACTGAAGCATGTTCACGTAGTCACCAACACCAATCGCTAGTGCGCCACCAGAACCGCCTTCACCCACAACGTTACAGATAACAGGAACTGAAAGGCCAGCCATCACTTTTAGGTTTTTAGCGATAGCTTCAGATTGACCACGCTCTTCAGCACCAACACCTGGGTATGCGCCCGCTGTGTCGATGAAAGTAATAATAGGCATGTTGAAACGCTCAGCAGTTTCCATTAGACGTAGCGCCTTACGGTAACCTTCTGGCTTTGGCATACCAAAGTTACGGATCACTTTCTCTTTAGTCTCACGACCTTTCTGGTGACCAATAACCATAACAGGACGGCCATTTAGACGAGCCATACCACCCACAATAGCTTTGTCGTCAGCGTAAGCGCGATCGCCCGCCATCTCTTCAAACTCTGTGAATGCATGCTCCAGGTAATCTTTGGTGTAAGGACGTTGAGGGTGACGAGCAAGTTGAGCTACCTGCCATGCACCTAAGTCACTAAAGATTTTCTGTTTAAGCTCTAAGCTTTTTTTCTCTAGTTGTTCGATTTCTTTGTCTAGATCTACCGCTGTGTCACCACCGTGACGCGAAACGTCACGTAGCGCTTCGATTTTTGCTTCAAGTTCAGCGATAGGCTTTTCAAATTCTAGAAAGTTCAGGCTCATCTATGAATCCTTGTTGATTCAGCTCCGCATTCGCGAAGCTAAATTTTAGTTAAATTCGAGTTCTACTTGGCTATTTCCAAGCAGCTGTTTTAATTCGTCTAGTAATGTATCACTTGGCGTCACGCGCCATTCTGTGCCCAATGTTAACCGCGCTCTAGCGTCGGCACGCTGGTAGTATACATTGACTGGGACCGTTCCGGCTCTATAAGGTTCTAAGATTTGACTAAAGCGTTCAAAAAATTGACCGTTAATTTGGGATTGGTCGATAGATATCGACACCCCACGAGCATATTTCTCACGGGCGCTTCCTAAGTCCATGACCTCGCGCGCGGACATTTTAAGCCCGCCATTGAAATCATCAAAGCTGACCTGTCCGGAAACGACCACAATTTTGTCTTTTTCGAGCAATTCTGCGTAGCGATCGAGCGCATCCGAGAACAACATCACTTCCATTCGGCCCGAACGGTCATCAAGTGTCATCAAACCAATTCGCGTGCCGCGCTTCGTCGTCATCACTCTCGCAGCAATCACCAAGCCTGCAATTGTTAGTGATTGGTCACGACGCGTTGGCGTGGCATCTTTCAAACGACAGCTAGTGTATTTCGCTAACTCTTTGATGTAAGCGTTAACCGGGTGACCCGTTAAATACAAACCAAGCGTTTCACGTTCACCTTCAAGCCAAACCTTCTCAGGCCATTTAGGCACTTGGGTATACTTGTGTTCAACCTCTTCCGGAGCGTCGGTCAACACGCCAAACATATCCGATTGACCAAAAGACTCGGCATGGTGATGTTGACTCGCCGCCTTCACCGCATCTTTCAAAGATGCCATCATTGCCGCTCGGTGAGGACCTAATCTATCTAAGGCTCCGGATAGAATCAACTTTTCGATAACACGTTTGTTGACCTTCTTCAGATCAAGGCGTGCACAGAAGTCGAATAAGTCTTTAAAGTAACCGCCTTTATTTCGTGCTTCAATGATCGCTTCAATAGGGCCTTCACCGACCCCTTTGATCGCACCGATGCCATAAACAATCGCGCCATCTTCATCCACATTGAAACGGTATAAACCTGAGTTGATATCTGGTGGTAGAAGCTTGAGCTTCATACGGAAACATTCATCAACAAGGCCGATAACCTTCTCGGTGTTATCCATATCCGCTGTCATTACCGCAGCCATAAATTCCGCTGGGTAGTGCGTTTTCAGCCATAGCGTTTGATAAGAAACCAGTGCGTATGCGGCCGAGTGAGATTTGTTAAAGCCGTAGCCCGCAAATTTCTCTACCAAGTCAAAGATCTTCATGGCCAGTTCGCCATCAACACCATTGGCTTCAGCGCCCTCTTTAAAGGTACCACGCTGCTTTGCCATCTCTTCTGGCTTTTTCTTACCCATCGCACGACGCAACATATCCGCTCCGCCAAGCGTATAACCAGCGAGGATCTGTGCGATTTGCATTACCTGTTCTTGGTACAGGATGATGCCGTACGTAGGTTCTAGTGTCTCTTTAAGCGATTCGTGCTGCCACGTTTCATCTGGGTATGAAACCGCTTCTCGGCCGTGCTTACGGTCGATAAAGTTATCTACCATGCCTGATTGCAGAGGACCCGGACGGAACAAGGCTACCAATGCGATAATATCTTCAAAACAGTCCGGTTGTAGACGTTTGATCAGGTCTTTCATACCACGCGATTCCAGCTGGAATACCGCGGTGGTTTCAGAATTTTGTAATAGGTTAAATGACGCTTGGTCATCAAGAGGAATCGACTCGATACGAACCGGTTCTTTCCCCTCTTTCTTCAAACGTGGATTCACTAGGCCTAACGCCCAGTCGATGATGGTCAGGGTACGCAGCCCCAAGAAGTCGAACTTAACCAAGCCAGCCGTTTCAACGTCATTCTTATCGAACTGCGTTACTGGGAAGTTACCTTCTGCGTCGGCATAGATTGGCGCAAAATCGGTGATCGTGGTGGGTGAGATAACAACACCACCTGCGTGCTTACCGGCATTTCGCGTACAACCTTCAAGGATGCGACACTTATCAATCAGCTCACGAACTTCTTCATCGCCATCGTAAAGCTCTGGCAATGCAGGTTCAGCAAGGAATGCTTTCTCTAGCGTCATACCCGGGTCTGGCGGTACAAGCTTTGAAATTCGATCGACGAAACCAAACGGGTGGCCCAATACACGGCCTACATCGCGGATTACCGCTTTTGCCGCCATGGTACCAAAGGTGATGATCTGAGAAACAGCATCACGACCGTACATCTCAGCCACGTGATCAATAACTTGGTCACGCTTATCCATACAGAAGTCGATATCGAAATCGGGCATGGATACACGTTCTGGGTTCAAGAAACGTTCGAAAAGTAGATCGTATTCAAGTGGATCGAGATCGGTGATATCCAAGGCGTAAGCTACTAGAGAGCCGGCACCGGAACCACGGCCAGGACCTACTGGCACATCGTTGTCTTTTGACCACTGGATGAACTCCATTACGATCAAGAAGTAACCTGGGAAACCCATGTTGTTAACAACTTCGAGCTCAATCTTGAGTCGCTCATCGTATTCCGGTCTGCGCTCAGCACGCACTTTTTCATCTGGGAATAGGAACGCTAGACGTCGCTCAAGGCCTTCTTCAGATTTCTTGATCAAGAAGTCTTCAATCGCCAAACCTTCCGTTGGGAAGTTAGGCAGGAAGTACTCGCCCAGACGAACCGTTACATTACAACGCTTAGCAATCTCAACACTGTTCTCAAGTGCTTCAGGGATATCGGAGAACAACTCGCACATCTCTTCTTCGCTACGAAGATACTGTTGCGCGCTGTAATTTTTAGGACGACGAGGATCGACCATAGTGAAACCATCATGAATTGCCACGCGGATTTCATGGGCATCAAACAGGTCTTCAGTTAGGAATACTACTTCGTTGGTTGCAACAACAGGCAAGTCTTCCTGCTCAGCCAGTTCCAACGCAAAGTGCAGGTAAGACTCTTCATCCGGACGTCCGGTACGAATCAGCTCAAGGTAAAAACGATCAGGGAAGTATGTTTTGTAAAACTTGACATTGCTTGCAACCAGTTCACGGTTACCTTTCAGTAACGCTTTACCGATCTCACCTTCCTTCGCGCCCGATAGAATGATCAGGCCTTCTGCATTCTCAATTAGCCACTCTTTATCAATAACAGGCTGATGCTGAACATGACCACGAAGGTAGGCTTTTGAGATGAGTAACGTTAGGTTGTTATAACCTTTATTGTCCGTTGCGATAACGGTGAGCTTGGTCAACTCGTCGCCGAATTCCGGAGACTGCATCAAGAAGTCAGCACCAATAATAGGTTTAACCCCACACCCATGGGCAGTACCGTAAAACTTCACCAAACCACACAGGTTGGTAAAGTCGGTCAATGCTAGAGCAGGCATACCCATTTCAGCGACTTTTTTAACTAATGGTGGCACCTTGGATAGGCCATCCACCATCGAAAAGTCACTGTGTACGCGTAGGTGAACAAATTTTGGATCTGACATTATTTTTCCTGAGTTCTAGGTTTGAGCCTAGGATTACAACTGTGTGTATTCTATTTTTTTCTAATACAAGTTAGCAACTTTATTCGATGCTAAGCTCTAGTTAACGTAAAGCTCTAGTCTATGCCAAGAATACGTTTTACTGGCTTAAAGCTCTTTCGGTAATGCTCGGTTACACCATGTTTTTCAATCGCTTCGAAATGCGCTTTGGTCGGGTAACCTTTATGCTTAGCAAAACCAAACTCTGGATGCAGTTTGTCGAGTTCTTCCATCTCTTGGTCGCGAACCACTTTAGCGATAATAGACGCCGCACTGATCTCTGCTACTCGTAAATCGCCCTTTACAATAGCCAGACCGTCCATTGGAAGTTGAGGAACACGGTTACCATCGATCAGTGCCATGTCAGGCTGAACGCTCAACCCAGCGATAGCGCGCTGCATGGCGACCATGGTTGCCTGCAGGATGTTCAACTCATCAATTTCTTGTGGTGAACAACGACCAACCGACCACGCCAATGCTTTCTCTTTAATTTCAGGAAGCAGAGCAAGGCGCTTTTTCTCAGACAGTTTTTTTGAATCGTTTAAGCCTTCGATTGGGTTGTTTGGATCGAGGATAACCGCAGCAGTCACCACGTCGCCAACCAAAGGGCCACGTCCTACTTCATCCACGCCAGCAAACAGCTGGTAGCCTTGCGGGTATTCAAATGGAGGAAGCTCTTTTTTCTCTTTTACTGCCATAACTAATCTCTTAATATTCTGTAAGTAAGCGCTTTATGCTTCAACAAAAGGTCGGTCAATCAATTTCAATACTGCGTTAGCGGCTTGTTTGTCTGCGTCTTTACGGATCCAGTGATGCATCTCGGTAAAGCGTTCGATCAAGGCACTGTTATCGGCTGATAGCATTTTATCGACAGACGGGAACAAAAAGTCTGGGTGGCACTCTTCAAGAATATGCTCTTTCACGATCTCTTCACCAGCCAAAATATTCGGCAGTGACACAAACTCAGTGATCGCCAATTTCTTAACAATGTAACCCGTCAGCTTATTTACTTTGTAACCAACCACCATAGGGCGTTTAAGCAACATACATTCAAGAGCCACGGTACCTGAAGCCAAGAGCACAGAATCAGCGGCGGTAATCACGTTGGTTGCCGTATCTTCGACTAACGTGAATTCAAGCTCAGGTGCGGTCGATTGCCAGATTTCAGTAAACTGCTTTTTACGCTGTTCGTTAACGAGCGCAACAACAAAATTGATATCCGGATACTTCTGCTTGATACGTTGGCAAGTTTCGATAAATGGTTGAGCAATCAAACCCATCTCACCACCACGACTACCCGGCAATACAGCTAACCATTGCTTGTCTTGATCTAAGCCTAACAGCTCACGTGCATCTTGTTTGCTTGGTTCTAAAGGAATAGCATCAGCTAACGTGTGACCAACAAATTCACAGGCAACGTTGTATTTATCATAAAACGCTTTCTCAAATGGCAGGAAGGCCAAAACCAAGTCGGTTGCTTTGTCGATTTTAAAGATACGTTTAGGACGCCAAGCCCACACGGAAGGGCTCACGTAATGAACCGTTTTAATGCCGGCGTTCTTAAGATCGAGTTCAAGTCTTAGGTTGAAGTCAGGCGCATCGATACCCACAAACACATCTGGCGGGTTTTGAGTGAAATACTTTACCAGCTCTGCTTTCACTTTTAATAAGCGAGGTAAACGGCCAAGTACTTCAACTAAGCCCATGACAGCCAGCTCTTCCATCTCGAAAAGAGACTCACAACCAAGCGCCTTCATTTTTGGTCCGCCAATACCCACGAATTCAGCGTTCGGGTACTGCGATTTGATTGCTTTGATAAAACCTTCGCCAAGCGTGTCACCAGAGAGTTCTCCGACAACGATGCCTACGCGCAGTGGTTCATTCGAAACAAAGTCCGTGCTGTTGGTTGCTGTTTCTTGCTGTGCCATAGTTTTCCAATTCCCTTCTTGCCTAAAACAAAAAAGATCGCCTAATGATTAGCGATCTTTTTGTTATACCAATCTGATTAAGTAATTATTGTCATACTTACGCGGATTGGTACATAACCACATCGAGTATTAACGAATAATACCGCGCTCAGAGTTCTCTAGCATTTCAAGCATAGGAACTACCGAAGTAAACTCTTTTGCCATTTCCACTAAAGCCGCTTTCGCTTCTTCAAGTGTTTTACCTGAACGGTATAGCTCTTTGTACGCTTTCTGTAGTGCACGAATTTCAGGTTTCTCAAATCCGTTACGCTTCAAGCCTACTAGGTTAAGGCCGAATGGAGCCGCGTGGTTACCCTGTGCAAGCACGTACGGCAGTACATCTTGAACAACTGCAGAACAGCCACCAATGTATGCGTAAGCACCAATTGAGCAGAATGGGTGAATCGCAGAAAGTGCCATAACACCAGCGTAGTCGCCAACCGTTACATGACCGCCAAGAATAGCGTTGTTACCAATGTGAGTGTGGTTACCAACAATAACATCGTGCGCTACGTGAGCATTAACACAAAGTAAGTTGTCATCACCAATCACTGTGGTTGCTTTGTCTTGAACCGTACCACGATGGATTTGAACCGCTTCACGAATTACGTTGCGATCACCGATCACAACTGTTGTGTCTTCGCCGCCGTATTTCTTATCTTGGTTTTCTTCACCGATAACAGCGTGTGGGAAGATACGGTTTTCTTTACCAATGGTTGTGTGACCTTTGATCACAACGTGCGACATCACTTCAGTGTCGTCTCCAATGGTCACGTTACCAGCAATGTAAGTGAAAGGCCCAACCGTCACGTTAGCACCGATAGTTACATCACCTTCGATTACTGCTGCCGGGTGAATTTTCGCTGTTTCATGAATCATATTAAAACTCTCTACGAGCACATTTAAGTTCAGCTGAACATACAACGTCGCCATCAACTTTCGCTACACCGTTGAACGATGCAATACCACGACGCTCTTTTAAGAATTCAACTTCAATAACCAGTTGGTCACCAGGTACTACTGGCTTACGGAATTTTGCTTTATCAACACTTGCAAAGTAGTAAAGCTCGTTGCCAGAAGGCGCACCAAAAGATTTAAATGCTAGAAGGCCTGTTGCTTGTGCCATTGCTTCTAAGATCAACACGCCTGGGAATACAGGAAGTTGTGGGAAGTGGCCTGTGAACTGAGGTTCGTTAACAGAGACATTCTTAATCGCAGTCAGTGTTTTTTCTTTTTCAAAGCTAGTCACACGATCAACCATTAAGAATGGGTAGCGATGAGGTAATAGTTCCTGAATTTCAGTAATGTTCATCGTTGTCTGTTCAGTAGTCAAAGTCGTATTCCTATATATATTCTTTATTTAATTAGAAGGATTATAAACGAAAAAGACTCGCTGTACGCGAGCCTTTTATTAGAAATGCTGGAATTATGATTCCGCGCTCTTCTCGATAAGTTTTTCAACGGTTTTCAAACGCTTGTTCATTTCATCAATTCGATGAACACGCGTTGCTGTTTTACGCCAATCTTTATTTGGCTGTAAAGGAATACCTGAAGAGTACATGCCTTTCTCAGTGATGCTGCGCATTACCATCCCCATACCGGTGATTGTAACGCCATCAACGATTTCAATGTGACCATTAATCACACTGCCGCCACCAATAATACAGTACTTACCTATCGTCGTGCTGCCTGCGATGATAGTACCACCCGCAAGAGCAGAACCATATCCGATGTGAACATTGTGAGCAATTTGAAGTTGGTTATCTAAGATAACGTTATCTTCAATGATTGTGTCATCTAATGCACCACGGTCAATGGTAGTACACGCGCCGATTTCTACGCGGTTACCAATGCGAACAGAACCCACTTGCGGGATCTTAACCCACTCACCTTTCTCGTTCGCATAGCCAAAGCCATCAGAGCCAATAACAGTACTTGATTGGATCAGACATGCTTCACCTATCACAACTTCATGGTAAACACTTACGTTAGCCCACAGCTTTGTGCCTGTGCCAATTTTTGTATTTTTACCAATAAAGCAACCAGCACCGATGATCACATCGTCACTAAGTACTACACCAGACTCAATCACTGCGTTGGCACCAATAGACACATTTTGTCCAATGATTGCATCGCTAGAGATTGAAGCAGAATCAGCAATAGCCGCTGCGGGAGCAGGAGTAGTATCAAGCGCTTGAGCAACCTTAGCAAAAGCAACGTAAGGGTCACTAACCACAATCACGTTAGTCTTACACAGTTCGCGCTCACTCTCTTTAACCATAATAGCGGATGCTTTACAGTCACCTAGGTGCTTGCTGTACTTCACGTTAGAAAGGAACGTAATGTTACCTTCTTGCGCTTTATCCATCGGAGCGACTGCTGAAACGGTAATCGTACCATCTCCGTGTAGCTCTCCCCCGGTAATCGTTGCCAATTCGGCTAAAGTCAGATTCTTCATAAAACTTATTTCAGTGCTTTAATTACTTTCTCAGAGATGTTGTATTCTGGCTTGCCGTATTGCAGAGCTTGAATATCAACGATCATGTCGTAGCCTTCTTTCTCTGCAACTTTCGTTACAGCATCTTGAATCACTTTGAATAGCTTCTGCTTCTCTTGTGCTTCACGACGTTGGCTTGCTTTTTCTAGTGCTTGAGCTTTGATTTTGTACTTGCTGTCTAGTTGGCCTACTTCGATACGTAGCTTCTCAACTTCGTCAGGACCTAGTAGCTCGCCATCACGCTTAAGCTTTTCAATCTTCGTTTTAGCTTCAGCTTGAATGCTCTGTAGCTCAGCTGCTTTGTCTTTGAACTCTTCCTGCATTTTTTGAAGAACAACTTCACGCTGAGGTAGAGCCTGGAATACTTGTGCAGTGTTTACATAACCCACTTTTTGCGCAGCTTCAGCAGCTGTTGCAAAGAAAGAAGAGCTAAGAACTACAAGGCCTAAACCTGCTGCTTTAATCATATTTTTCAAAATATTGTCCTTTAAATATTAGAAAGTTCTACCAATGGTGAATGTGAAGAATTCCTCATCATCACCTTCGTAAACTTTAATTGGTTTCGCTAGAGAGAAAACCAGTGGGCCCATCGGTGACATCCATTGAAGGGCTGCACCATAAGATGAACGGTAATTTGTTGGATCAGAGTAATCGTAGTAGTACTGGCCACCACTATTCGGTGCACCACGGTCTACGAACTCTGTGTCCCACACACTTGCCATGTCGAAGAAGACACTGGTACGAATCTGGCTACGCGCTTCATCAGAAGCAAACGGTGTTGGTACAATTAACTCTAAGCTTGCCAAAGCAACCGCGTTACCACCTACTGAATCATCAGTAGCGGTATCATAGGTTGGGTTGTTACCTGTGCTGCTTCCGTAAACGGCTTTCGGGCCAGCTGAGTTAGAACCAAAGCCACGTAGGGTTGTAAAACCACCTGCGTAGTAGTTCTCGTAGAATGGGAACAAGTTATCGTTACCATCTGTTTGACCATAACCATTACCATAGCCTAATCGGCCACGCATCAATAGTGTGAACTCATGCTTTTTGGTCAGCGGGATGTAATGTTTTACATCGTACTGCATTTTGAAGTACTGAGCATCAGAGCCTGGTACCGTCATTTTAGCGAAAGCACGTTGGTGGTTACCCTCAGTTGGGAAGAAACCACGGTTCAAATTGTTACGCGTCCATGAAATATTGATATCGAAGTCATCGGTTAAGATGTGCTCGTCACCGTATTGGTCGATACTTCTCGCGAACTGTTCAACTTGGATATAAGTCGGTACGTTACCGATCTTGTTGTGCGTATAGCCCACACCAAACTCGATACGGTTCAGCTCATCCATAGGGAAGCCCCATGTTAGGCTGGTACCGTAACTTTGGTTGGTATAGTCGACGATGCCCGCTTCAGAGGCTTCAAATTCGTTGTAGAAGATCTTACCGCCTAAGCTCACACCATCAAGGTTCCAGTATGGGTCACGGTAGTCTAAGCTCACGTTCTTTTGGTAATCATTCATCATGGCACTTACGCCAACACGGTTACCTGAACCTGCAAAGTTATCTTGTTGCAAACCAACTTGGAAACTAACACCTGATTCAGTACCGTAGCCAACACCAAAGTTGATACTGCCTGAGTTCGCTTCCTTAACGTTGTAAACCAAATCAACTTGGTCTTCACTGCCAGGAACACGCACTGTTTGTACATCAACCGTTTCAAAGAAACCTAAACGGTTAAGACGGCTCTTACCGGTATCAATGGACTTAGAGTTAAGCCAGCTGCCTTCCATTTGACGCATTTCACGACGCAGTACTTCGTCTTTCGTTGAGTTGTTACCCGTGAATCGAATATCACGAACATAGATACGGCTGCCCGCTTCTACATTGATAACCAACGACACTTCTTTGGTCTCATCGTCAAATTCAGGAATCGTGCGAACTTGTGGGTACGCGTAGCCAGATTCACCAAGAATTCGTTTTACGTTCTCTTCCAAAGACGTTACCGAAGAACCGTTGTACGTATCGCCGTCTTCGAATGGCACTAACGCTTCGAAGTCAGCCTCACGACCGATTAATTCACCACGGAAAGAGACATCTTTAACGGTGTAGGCTTCGCCTTCATCGAGGCCAAGCGTGATGTAAACACCTTTTTTGTCTGGAGAGATCGCCACCTGCGTAGAGTCAACCTTAAACTTAAGGTAACCACGGTCAAGGTAGTAAGATTTCAGCGCTTCGATATCACCGGCTAATACTTGCTTTTGGTATTTTTCATCCGCAAGGAAATTCCACCATGCAACATCAACATTCAGATTGAAACGACTAAGCAGTTCAGAGTCAGAGAAGACTTCATTACCGATAAAGTTGATTTGCTGAATCTTAGCGGATACGCCCTCAGTAAACACAAACTTAAGGTCAGAACGGTTACGTGGCAGAGGTGTCACAACCGCTTTTACTGTCGCGTTGTACTTACCAACACTGTAGTAAAAATCTTCAAGGCCTTTTTCAATGTTACTCAGCGTAGTACGGTCAAGGGCTTCACCTTCACGAACACCAGACGCATCTAGGTTCTGCTGAAGCTGTTCTTCTTTAATCGCTTTATTACCAGAGAATGAGATGCTTGCGATGGTCGGTCGTTCTTGAACTTGAACAATCAATACACCTTCATCACGAAGTACTTTAACGTCCTCAAAGTTGCCCGAAGCATACAATGCACGAATGATCTCAGACACATCGCTTTCATCCACTTCATCGCCAATACGTACTGGCATTTTCAGTAGAGCTGCACCAAGTGCAACACGCTGTAAACCTTCGATCTTGATATCTTGAACTACAAAGTTTTGTGCTCCGTTCGCAGCCACACTAGTGGCCAATAGACTTGCGAACAGAATTTGCTTAATCGCCATACTTATTCTAATTATTCCTTGCTACTACCAATGCCTGTGAGAAACCATTCACAGACGAGTAAAATCGTTAAATATTGCCAGAGCCATCAATGAGAAGAGGATTGCCCCTCCCACTCTGTATCCCATTTCCTGAACTTTCTCAGGTACCGGTTTACGAGTAACGGCCTCAATAGCGAAAAACAGCAAATGTCCGCCATCAAGCATAGGCAGCGGAACCAAATTAATAATCCCTAAGTTAACACTAATCAGAGCCAAAAAGCCCAAGAAGTAAACCAGACCATAATCGGCGGTTGTACCTGCACCTTTAGCGATTGAAATAGGGCCACTCAAGTTGTTTAAGCCAACATCACCAACGATGAGCTTCTTAAGCATTGTCAGTGTCAATCCAATGATTTGACCTGTTTTATCAAATGCTTTTCCTACAGACTCAATTACACCAAATTGTAACTCAAAGCGATAATCTTCTGGCCATTCTGCGACTTCCGGAGCAATACCTGCATAGCCGATTGTCGAACCATCAGAAAGCTCTCGACTTTTTGGTGTCATAACCAATGACTGCTCGGCACCATTTCGCAATACGACCAAGTCCAATGATGTCATTGGATTAGCACGAATTAACTCAACAACCGACTGCCACTGTTCAATAGGTTGCCCGTTAATCTCAACAATTTTATCGCCAGCTTCAAGACCTGCATCGTATGCAGCGCCATCATCAATGATTTGAGCCAGTACGGTCGATATCTCTGGAGAATACGGCCTAAAGCCCAGCGTTGTCATTGCAGATTCAGTTTCTGGGTTGAACGACCAGTCTGAAATATCCAATGTCATTTGTTGCTCAAAGCCGATGTCGTCTTGAGAAGCAACCGTCACTGTCATGGATTGATCACCAATGTGCGATATCAACCCCATATTGACTGATTCCCAATCTGCGGTTTTGATTCCTGAAATAGATTTAAGTTCCATTCCAGTTTCAATTCCGGCTTGTGCAGCAATAGATTGTGGAGTGACTTCACCAATCACGGGCTTAACCGCGGGTACGCCAATCAAAAATACTAACCAATACGCGAACACCGCAAAGATAAAGTTGAATGCAGGGCCTGCACCCACAATCGCCGTTCGTTTCCAAAGCGGCTTCTTGTCGAAAGCGTATTGCTGTTGATCTTCAGAAAGATCGTCAACACGACCATCGAGCATCTTAACGTAGCCGCCCAGTGGAATCACTGACAAGCTGTATTCAGTACCATCACGGCCCACTTTACTCCAGATTGATTTACCAAAACCAATCGAGAATTTTTCAACTTTCACACCACAACGACGAGCGACCCAGAAGTGTCCAAACTCATGGACAGCGACCAGAATACCAAGCGCTACAATAAAGGATGCGAAGTTCCACAGAATTCCACTCATGCTAGCTGCTCTTTAATAAATTGAATGGCTATTTGACGAGACATATTATCGAGCTCGAGAAGGCTTTCCAAGCTATCTAAGCCCTCAGAGTTATGTTGTTCACATACTTTGCTCATAACGTGTTCGTTAATGACAGCAATATCGGTAAACTTCACCTGATTGTTCAAGAAAGCATCGACCGCGATCTCGTTTGCTGCATTAATGGCTGTTGTCGCATGCTGACCTAAGTAGCACGCTTCAATCGCTAACCTCAAACACGGGTAACGACTGAAATCTGGTTCTAAGAAGGTAAGCTCACCCACTTTAGTAAAGTCTAAAGGCTTAACACCCGCCTCGGTACGATTAGGGTAAGACATCGTCAAAGCGATTGGCGTTGCCATATCTGGTTCGCCCATTTGAGCAAGCACAGAGCCATCCTTGTACTGAACCATCGAGTGAATCACAGACTGCGGGTGAATGATGACCTTTAACTGCTCCTGAGAAGCATTAAATAGCCATTTCGCTTCAATGTACTCTAGCCCTTTATTCATCATAGTCGCAGAATCGACAGAGATCTTAGGCCCCATAGACCAGTTAGGGTGTGCAATTGCGCGTTCAGGAGTCACTGATTCGAGTTCAGCCACATCGGTATAACGGAAAGGACCACCAGAACCAGTCAAAAGAATATGGTTGATACCGTTCTCTTCTAAATCACAACGACCTAGGTTAGTTTGTACGCTTTGAGGTAAACATTGAAAGATAGCATTATGTTCACTATCGACTGGAAGTAGTTCTGCACCGTACTTTGCTACCGCATCAATAAACAACTGCCCAGACATCACCAAAGCTTCTTTGTTTGCAAGCAAGATACGCTTGCCCGCTTTAACCGCAGACATAGTAGGAAGTAAACCAGCGGCACCAACAATCGCGGCCATTACCGTGTCCACTTCCTCTAGAGAAGCAACCTGACACATGCCTTCAGTGCCTGAAAGTACTTTTACGTTAGGGTAACTCACGGACAACACTTCAGTCAGTTGAGACGCTGCATCAGAGCAAGCCATAGCAACATAGCTTGGTTGCCACTTTTCAACTAACGCCAGCATCTTTTCAACATTCGAGCCTGCAGCCAGTGCAACCACTGAATAGAGATCTGGGTTTTGCTCAACGACTTTTAGTGTACTTGCACCAATTGAGCCGGTAGCGCCAAGGATAGTTAGATTTCGCATCACATATGACCGTAGAAATGTAATAAAGGGCAGAATCACTGCCCTTTTTTATTAGAATGCTAAATAAAGCAGAGCAAAGACAGGGAATGCAGCCGTTAAGCTATCTATTCTATCTAGTATACCACCATGACCAGGAATCAGATTACTGCTGTCTTTCACCCCAGAAACACGCTTAAACATGCTTTCAACAAGGTCACCTAGAACAGAAATAACAACGGTCACAAGGGTAATAAC
Source organism: Vibrio sp. 10N.286.49.E11 (assembly GCF_041469505.1). Taxonomy (NCBI): domain Bacteria; kingdom Pseudomonadati; phylum Pseudomonadota; class Gammaproteobacteria; order Vibrionales; family Vibrionaceae; genus Vibrio; species Vibrio sp. 10N.286.49.E11. Next base: position 46,782 of record NZ_JBFRKQ010000068.1, on the reverse strand, counting down.
AATCATGTGAAGTGGGCTTGTGAATTGGATGTCAAACAAGTCAGCAAAGATCCAAGCCACGATCACCGCAGTAATAATGCCACCGATAAGACCTTCAATCGTCTTATTAGGGCTTACCGCTGGTGCCATTTTACGCTTACCAAAACTCTTTCCTGAAAAGTATGCGCCGCTATCTGCAGCCCAAACAAGCAAGCAAACAAACATCACCAGTTTAGCACCGTGGTAAGGATCAGCATCGATACCGTTAGCACGCAGGATAACCACACTCCAGAAGAATGGCAGCAGAGTCAGCACACCAAAGGCGTGACGAAGAAGAGAAGAGTCTTTCCATGCAGGCATAGACTTAGGATAAGTCACCGCCATGCCACTCGCGATTACCCACCAAATCGAGCCAATCGTTAGAATGGCGTAGTGAGCAGTAGACAAGTTATTAAGGCTAAATGCATCAAAAGGGATAAAAGCAAAACTTGCAGCACTTACCACAACCGTTGGAATCAACGCTAAATAACGCGATTTGCTTTCAACAAACTGAGTCCACTCCCAAAAACCCAATAGCGAGATTACCGCTAGTGAAAGAATAAATGTAGGAAGTGATAACTCGAAAATACCTAGAATAACTAGGGGAGCTAAAATCAACGCCGTAATAATTCGTTGTTTCAAACCAAAAAATCCTTATTAACTGTCCATCAGAGCTTTAATTTGCTCACCGGTGCATCCAAAACGACGCTCACGGTTAACAAACCAAGTCACAGCTTCTACTAAGCTGTCTTCATTAAAGTCTGGCCAGAATTGTTCAGTGAAATACATTTCGGCGTAAGCCAACTGCCAAAGCATAAAATTACTAATGCGGCATTCGCCACTGGTACGGATAAGTAGATCGACTTCAGGAATATCTGCCATTGTCAGGTGCTGTGTAATCATAGCTTCATCAATGTCATCTACATTAATATCACCAGACTTTACCTGTTGAGCAATAGAGGTCATTGCTTGTTGAATATCCCACTTACCGCCGTAGTTAGCTGCAATATTAATAACCATACCCGTATTGGTGCTAGTCAAAGCTTCCGCTTCTTCTATCTTCTTTTGTAGTCGATCATTGAAACGACTTTTATCACCAATAACACGAAGTTGTAGATTATTTTTATGAAGCTTTTTAACTTCACTCGACAGCACTGAAATAAACAGTTCCATTAAGATACCGACTTCTTCTTCAGGACGACGCCAGTTTTCGCTACTAAATGCAAAAAGAGTAACGGCTTTAATGCCAAGTCTGGCTGCAGAAGAGATAGTTTTACGAACGGCTTGAACACCGTTTTTATGGCCAAAGACGCGAGGCTTGCCCTGAGCTTTTGCCCAGCGACCATTACCATCCATAATGATAGCAATGTGTTTAGGAAGAGAGTCTGTGAACGCTTGAGAATTATGCATAAAAGAGTGAATCAAATTCTAATAGTCGAACAGAGTAGCATAAAAAAACGCTGCACCGTGAGTACAGCGTTTTTCCGGAAAGAAAAGAATATGGAAAATTAAACTTCCATCAACTCTTTTTCTTTAACAGCTAGAACTTCGTCTACGTTCTTAACCGCAGCGTCAGTTAGCTTTTGAATTTCGTCTTGTGCTTTACGATCTTCATCTTCAGAGATTTCTTTATCTTTAAGAAGTGCTTTTAGATCGCCATTCGCGTCACGACGGATGTTACGGATAGCAACACGGCCACCTTCAGCTTCGCCACGAACGATTTTAACTAGGTCTTTACGACGCTCTTCCGTTAGCGGTGGAAGTGGAACACGGATAACCGTACCAGCAGACATAGGGTTTAGGCCTAGGTCAGATGTCAGGATTGCTTTTTCAACTAGAGGAGTCAGTGTTTTATCAAACACTGTAATAGCTAGTGTACGTGCATCTTCAGCGATAACGTTAGCTACTTGAGTCAAAGGCGTTGGAGCACCGTAGTACTCAACAGTAAGACCAGAAAGTAGGCTCGGGTGCGCACGGCCTGTACGAATCTTTTGCAGGCTGTTTTTTAGTGCATCAACACTTTTTACCATGCGCTCTTGAGCGTCTTTTTTGATTTCGTTAATCACAATTTCACCTTGATTATGTTCTTTCTTCAAGAAAGCTTTTTATTTGGAGTGATAAGGATAAGCTTACCAAGGTACAACACCTCAGTAAGCCCGAAAAATTAGTCAGCGTCGCTGATTAATGTACCTTCAGTTTCACCCATAACCACGCGACGTAGTGCGCCTGGTTTATTCATGTTAAATACACGGATTGGCATTTTGTGATCACGTGCTAGCGTAAATGCAGCCAAGTCCATTACTTTAAGTTCTTTATCAAGAACCGTGTTGTAAGACAACGTATCATACAACTCTGCGTCTGGGTTTGCTACAGGGTCAGAAGTAAATACACCATCTACTTTTGTCGCTTTTAGAACTACGTCAGCTTCGATTTCGATACCACGTAGACATGCAGCAGAATCCGTAGTGAAGAATGGGTTACCCGTACCAGCAGAGAAGATCACAACGCGACCTTGACGTAGTTGGCTGATTGCATCTGCCCAGTTGTAGTCGTCACACACACCTTTAAGAGGGATTGCAGACATTACACGTGCGTTTACGTAAGCACGGTGAAGAGCGTCACGCATTGCAAGGCCGTTCATTACCGTTGCAAGCATACCCATGTGGTCACCAACAACGCGGTTCATGCCAGCTTCAGCAAGACCAGCACCACGGAACAAGTTACCGCCACCGATAACAACACCAACTTGAACGCCTAGTTCAACCAATTCTTTTACTTCTTGAGCCATACGATCAAGGATCGTTGGGTCAATACCAAAACCTTCTTCGCCTTGTAGCGCTTCACCGCTAAGTTTTAACAGAATACGTTGATACACTGGTTTAGGGTTCGTAGTCATGGAGTTTACCTTCCAAAGAGTTGATGATTAACAGTCATGGATAAAAACTGAGTAAGTCAGTTTGCATTCATAACCACTAACGTTGCCTTCAAAAATAGTTCACTATTCATAAAAAGACCGCAGCATTTGCCACGGTCTTTTTTCAAACAATACGCTAAGGATTAACCTTTTTGTACCGCTGCAACTTCGTCAGCGAAGCTCATTTCAGCAGCTTTCTCGATACCTTCACCAACTTCTAGACGTACGAAGTTAGATACTGCAGCGCCTTTTTCTTTAAGGATTTCGCCAACAGTTTTCTTAGGTTCCATGATGAAAGCTTGACCAGTTAGAGAGATTTCGCCCGTGAATTTCTTCATACGGCCGATAACCATTTTCTCAGCGATCTCTTGAGGCTTGCCTTCGTTCATAGCGATTTCAACTTGAACTTCTTTCTCTTTAGCAACTACGTCTGCTGGTACGTCTTCTGGGTTAACAAACTCAGGACGAGAAGCAGCAACGTGCATAGCAACGTGCTTAAGAGTTTCAGCTTCGCCTTCACCAGCTACAACAACACCGATTTTCTCACCGTGACGGTAAGAAGCTAGTGCAGCACCTTCAACGTAAGCTACGCGACGGATGTTGATGTTTTCGCCGATTTTAGCAACTAGAGCAACGCGAGTTTCTTCGAACTGTGCTTGTAGCTCTTCTACAGAAGCTTTAGAAGCTACTGCTGCAGCTGCAACTTCTTCTGCAAACGCAGTGAAGCTAGCATCTTTTGCTACGAAGTCAGTTTGGCAGTTAACTTCAAGAAGAACAGCTACACCGTTCTCTTCTTTGATGATGATTGCGCCTTCAGCAGCAACGTTACCAGCTTTCTTAGCTGCTTTCGCTGCGCCAGATTTACGCATGTTTTCAATTGCTAGTTCGATGTCAGCGTTTGCTTCTACAAGCGCTTTCTTACATTCCATCATGCCAGCGCCAGTGCGCTCGCGAAGTTCTTTAACTAGAGCAGCAGTTACAGTTGCCATTCTCTATTCCTCGGTTGATTCGAAAATAAGGTAAAAATCAGGGGCCAAAATGAGGCCCCCAATCTAACTATAACTTAGCTTACATTTAATAAAGATTTCAAAATCTATATTAGCTAAGCCAAGCGTGATTCAGAGCCGCTATTATTCAGCTTCTACAAAACCATCTTTTTCAGCAGCTACAGCAGCAACGTCTTTGTTACGACCTTCTTTAACCGCGTCTGCAGCAGCGTTTAGGTAAAGCTGTACTGCACGGATTGCATCGTCGTTACCTGGGATAACGAAGTCAACGCCGTCTGGGTTAGAGTTAGTATCAACTACAGCGTAAACTGGGATACCTAGGTTGTTTGCTTCTTTAACTGCGATGTGTTCGTGATCAGCATCGATTACGAATAGAGCGTCTGGTAGGCCGCCCATGTTCTTGATACCACCAAGAGACTTCTCTAGCTTCTCCATTTCACGAGTGCGCATTAGAGCTTCTTTCTTAGTTAGCTTGTCGAAAGTACCGTCTTGAGCTTGCGCTTCAAGTTCTTTCAGACGCTTGATAGACTGACGAACAGTTTTGTAGTTCGTTAGCATACCGCCTAACCAGCGGTTGTTAACGTAGAACTGGTTGCTGTTTACAGCAGCTTCTTTAACAGCTTCAGATGCAGCGCGCTTAGTACCAACGAAAAGAACTTTACCTTTCTTCTCACCAACTTTAGCGATTTCTGCTAGAGCTTCGTTGAACATTGGTACAGTTTTTTCTAGGTTGATGATATGTACTTTGTTACGAGCACCAAAGATGAATGGCTTCATTTTTGGGTTCCAGTAACGAGTTTGGTGACCGAAGTGAACACCAGCTTTAAGCATATCGCGCATTGATACAGTTGCCATTTTAAAATCCTCTATGGGGTTAGGCCTCCACATCCCCCATGAATCCGACCCCTAACAACTAACCACTTTTCAGCCGTTATCTGTGTTGTTGAGGCACCCCGGAACATGTGTCGGAATGTGTGTGATTTAAAGAAATAAGTTAGTGGACATAAAGCTTGTTTCGCCAATTGGAGAAAACAGTCCTGATGTCCGGCGCGCTTTATACCATATTTTGTCTATCTATGGCTAGAAAAAATTCTAAAAATGGCGACTGCTATACTGATCCCTATCGGCGAATTTCACCTATAAATAGTGTCGCTATTCATTCACTTCTGTCTCAATAAATTGATCACGATTCACTCACGTTGAGCAGTATCCACCAGCAATGTATGGGCATGGTAATGTTGCGCTAAATTGCTGCACTGATAGAATAGCCCCAATATGCACACTTAGGTGCTACCAAATTAAGAGATATGCAATGGCTGTAAAAATTAAAACTGCTGAAGAAATTGAAAAAATGCGCGTCGCCGGCAAGCTGGCCGCTGACATTATTGAGATGATCGAACCTCACATCCAAGTGGGTACCACGACGGAAGAGCTCAATACGCTTTGTCATGAGTACGCTCTAGAAAGAGGTGCATACTCTGCGCCACTCGATTACCACGGTTTCCCTAAGTCTATCTGTACGTCTATCAATCATATTGTGTGTCACGGCATTCCCGCGTCACAAGACGAGACAGGTAGCACAGGTCAATTCAAACCTGCGGTACTCAAAGATGGCGACATTCTGAACGTTGATATCACAGTTATCATCCCTGATGACGCAAATGCCGATCTTAGTACTCGCCCTCAAGGCTACCACGGTGACACCTCTAAGATGTTCCTAGTGGGTGAGGTTTCACCTGCAAACAAGCGTCTGTGCATGGTTGCTCAAGAAGCACTTTACGAAGGCATGCGCCAAGTTAAGCCAGGTGTTCAACTTGGTCAAATCGGTACTGCTATCGAGAAGTACATCAAAACAAACAACAAGAACAACCCACGCGCTAAGTTCTCTATTGTTAAAGATTACTGTGGTCACGGCATTGGTTCTGAATTCCACGAAGATCCACAAGTAGTTCACTACAAGAACAGCGATCGCACCGTGCTAAAAGCAGGCATGTGCTTCACTATCGAGCCAATGATCAACGCGGGTAAGTTTGGCTGTCGTCTTGATGACGAAGATAGCTGGACAGTATACACAGCAGACAGCAAGAACTCGGCTCAATGGGAGCACACTCTGGTTGTAACTGATACTGGTTGTGAAGTACTAACACTGCGCAGCGATGATACAATCCCACGTATCATGAAGAACGCTTAGTTCACCGAACTGAGCGCATCAGCCTTTTAAAAATATCCTCGCATTGTCGAGGATATTTTTTATCCACTCAATTTCGATTTTCCATCAGCTTCTGTTAAATTGTTTACTATTCTCATTTGCTTGCACGGATAGCAGACTATGCCTTATCAATGCCCTCTTACGTTCAATGACGAACAAATTGAAATCTGCGAATTAAAAAATCAGCTCGAGATCTTCACGCAGTATCAAAAAAATGAATTTCTGAACCACCATCCCGTCACCGATTTGGTTCTACTGCGCTCCGAATACATGGATTTACTTCTCAATCGTTTGTGGGAAAATTTCGGATTCAACAAACTGCCTCATATTTCACTTGTCGCAGTGGGTGGTTATGGTCGTGGCGAACTGCATCCTTTGTCTGACATTGATATTCTCATTGTCTCGCAAAAAACACTACCACCAGCTCTTGGTGAAAAGGTCAGTCAATTCATTACTCTACTTTGGGATTTAAAGCTCGAAGTTGGCCATGCTGTGCGAACTATTACTGAGTGTCTCGATATCGGCACCGATGATTTAACCGTCGCGACCAACCTACAAGAGTCGCGATTGTTATGTGGTAGTGAAGACACTTTCCAAGAACTAAAACTGAAGATTCATTCCGATTCATTTTGGCCAAGTGAGACGTTTTACAAAGCCAAGATTCAAGAACAGAGAGAGCGTCATGCTCGCTACCACGACACCACCTATAATTTAGAACCGGACATCAAATCGACTCCGGGAGGGCTCAGAGACATCCATACCCTGAGCTGGGTTGCGCGTCGCCACTTCGGCGCGACCTCTTTGTTAGAGATGAGCAAATACGGCTTTCTGACCGATGCTGAATATCGTGAGCTCGTTGAGTGCCAAGATTTTTTATGGCGTGTTCGCTTTGCATTGCATATTGAACTGCGCCGTTACGACAACCGTTTAACGTTCGCGCATCAAGCTCAAGTCGCTGAACATCTGGGTTATACGGGTGAAGGAAACCGTGGTGTTGAGATGATGATGAAAGAGTTCTACCGAACCCTTCGTCGTGTTGCTGAACTGAATAAGATGCTGCTTAAGCTGTTCGATCAAGCGATCATCAATGGCGGTCAAACCCAAGACGCTGAAATTCTCGATAGTGATTTCCAACGTCGAGGTTCGTTGATCGAAGCGCGCAAGCCTGCCCTATTCCAAGCAAGACCAGAAACCATTCTCGATATGTTCATCCATATCGCCAATGACTCGACTATCGAAGGGGTAAGTCCACCAACATTGCGACAACTGCGTACGGCACGCCGTCGATTGAACCGATTCCTGCATACCATTCCTGAAGCTCGTGACAAGTTCATGGATCTAGTTCGCCACCCTAATGCCCTGCACAAAGCCTTTAGCTTAATGCACAAATTGGGCGTGCTCTCTGCGTACTTACCGCAGTGGAGCCAGATCGTTGGTCAGATGCAGTTTGACCTATTCCATGTTTACACCGTGGATGAGCACAGTATCCGCCTGCTCAAGCACATCAACCGCTTTGGTCAAATCGAAAACCACGATAAGCACCCTATCTGCTGTGAAGTCTATCCTCGAGTACAGAAGAAAGAGTTGCTGATCCTTGCCGCTATCTTCCATGACATCGGCAAAGGCCGCGGCGGAGACCACTCTGAGATAGGTGCGGTTGAGGCTTACTCTTTCTGTATTGAACACGGGCTATCGAAGCCTGAAGCCAAACAAGTCGCGTGGTTGGTACAAAATCACCTATTGATGTCAGTAACGGCTCAACGTCGTGATATCTACGACCCAGATGTGATCACCGAATTCGCCAAAAAAGTGCGTGATGAAGAATCACTCGAGCTACTGGTTTGTTTAACCGTTGCCGATATCTGTGCGACTAACCCTGAGCTATGGAACAGTTGGAAACGAACCCTGTTAGCTGAGCTGTTCCACTCAACGCAGCGAGCACTGCGCCGCGGCTTGGAAAACCCTGTCGATGTCAGAGACCGTATTCGTCACAACCAACAAATGGCATCAGCACTGCTGCGTAAAGAAGGCTTCACCGCTCGTGAGATTGAAGTGTTGTGGCAACGCTTTAAGGCCGATTATTTCTTGCGTCACACACATAAACAAATCGCTTGGCACTGTGAGCACTTACTTCGCCTAGAAGACCCAAGCCAACCGTTAGTGCTGATCAGTAAGAAAGCGACGCGCGGTGGCACAGAAGTGTTCGTTTATTGTAAAGACCAAGCAGCACTGTTTGCGACCGTGGTTGCCGAACTCGACAGACGTAACTTTAACGTTCATGACGCGCAGGTCATGGTTAGCAAAGATGGTCATGTTTTGGATACCTTTATCGTACTAGACCAGCACGGCGAAGCGATTGATGAAGCAAGACACAAAGCCGTTGCTAAACATCTGACTCATGTATTGACTGATGGCCGCCCGACTAAGATTAAGACGCGTCGCACGCCACGTAACTTGCAACACTTTAAGGTCAAAACCTTAGTTGAGTTCCTACCAACCAAGAGCAAGAAACGTACCTTGATGGAGTTAAGAGCTCTTGATACACCAGGGTTGTTGGCTCAAGTCGGTGCAACCTTTGCAGAATTAGACATTAACTTGCACGGTGCGAAAATCACCACCATAGGTGAGAGAGCTGAAGATTTGTTTATTCTGACCAGTGACGCGGGAGGAAGACTGTCTGAAGAACAGGAACAAGCGCTAAGAGAAAGGTTAACTGAGCATGTTTCAGAACTCGCACCTTAGAAAGCTAATTTAGTGCTAGAAGTAAGTTATTACTAGGAAACAAGTTTAGCTCTAGGAATAGCTTTAATAGCCAAATAAGTGTGGGCAAAGATAGAGAGCGATCTTGCCCACAACTTACAATCAATTCACAGATATCAACTATCTAGCTCGTCGTTAGGCTGCTACATTGATCAAGTCAATTACATAAAAGTATTACATTCATAACCTAGAGGTCGCTTATGTATCCAAACCTCACTGGCTTAGGTATCCACGAACCTAAACAGATTGAACGTTACTCCCTTCGCCAAGAAGCTCATAAAGATATCCTGAAGATTTACTTTCGTAAGCAGAAAGGTGAACTGTTCGCGAAAAGCGTTAAGTTTAAGTACCCACGACAAGTAAAAAGTGTGCTTGTTAGCGGTGGCAATAATCAATACAAAGAAGTGACTGAGATTAACCGCAACCTCACTCTTGTGATTGATGAGCTCAATAAGATCACCAAACCGACGCCAACCGCTGAGGTCGATGTGAAGCAGAAGATCCTTACCGACTTACGCCACTTAGAGAAGGTTGTATCAAGTAAGATCTCAGAGATCGAAGCCGATCTAGAAAAACTGAAATGATCCCGCGATGAGCGACTAACTAACATTAGTTTTACCGCTAAGATTGCATAGACACAAAAAGGGCTGATATCACTATCAGCCCTTTATTTTTATTCTATTTTCTATGTTTACTAGACGCCTGGTCTTTACTTAGACGACCGTACTTCAGCATTCACCAAGCTGGTATCCCACTCAAAGGTTTCAAACAACCTTAGCCACGTTTCATCTAGGCTGGCCTTCATTACTAATTCTTTCTTTGTAAAAGGATGAATGAAACGCAACTCAGAAGCGTGCAACAACAAACGGTGCGAATCTAAATCATCGCGGAACAGTCGGTTGTGCTTACCATCACCATGTGAAGTATCGCCAACGATTGGATGTCTTAGATGAGCCATGTGACGACGCAGCTGATGTTTACGTCCTGTCTTAGGCATCATCTCAACTAAGCAATAACGACTAGTAGGAAAACGGCCTGTTGAATACGGCACTTCGACTTTCGCTAACGGCTCGTAAACGGTGACAGCTTCTTGTGGTTCTTTATCTTCTTTTGCAAACTTGTCTGCGATCTTATCCAACTCGACCTTGAGTGCATAATCGAGCGTGTCGCCCTCTTCTATCCAACCACGAACAATCGCATGATAGGTTTTTTGCATCTCATGGTTAGCGAACATCGGCATCACCTGTGAAGCAACCTCGCTCGACAACGCAAACACCAACACACCAGATGTCGGTCTGTCTAAGCGATGCAATGGAAATACATGCTGACCAATTTGATCTCGCAGTGTCTGCATAACAAATTGAGTCTCGTGTTTATCGAGCCATGAGCGGTGTACTAGCATGCCGGCTGGCTTATTCACCGCGACAAAGTACTCATCTTGATAAATGATCTCTAACATTACGCACACACCTCATCAATACTCTGAATCGTCACTAGCAGTTCAGCTTTATCTGCCTCATTTTTCCATACTTCACCAAAATAAGGATGAATCGCAAAGCCTCTCGGTAGGCTCATTTGTGCATCCATCATTGCGTTGATCTTTACGATAAAGATCCACTGCAACCACTCTTCTGGCTGTAGCGAGTCAATCGCAAAAGGCTCAACGCTCGCCAGAGCTTCATCCGAAGGTGAAACATCGCTCCATAGGGAACATTGGCGCATTTGTTGTTCTAATTGTTGAAGTAAAAGAGGTAACTTTGTGGCTGTTGTCATTTTTCACCAAGTTATTTATCTAGTGACCTTGAAATTGGGGCATAGAGTACCATCTATTTAGGAAAGAAAGTTAGGAGCTTTATTACTATGGAAACCATTCACACGCTCACTCAGTTGCTAAAGAATAGCGGTTGCCAATATGATATCTACGATCTAGGTCGTCGTATCCAAAAGATCGACAACAACCTATTCTCTGATGTTGAGCAGGGGAAACAGCCGTACCCATTTCCACTGCAGAAACAAGCTCACTTAGCGATTAGCTACTGGAACGAACACAAGCAACCTTGGATTTGGTTCCTAAAATTTAAACTGGATGAAAGAGGCCTATTGCATCAAGGAGATGTGGGTAACTTCCTAAAGTTTGTTATTGAAGCAATGGGCACTCGTTTGAACGGCGAGATCACCGAAGCGCAACAACAAAAGCTGTCTAACAACCCATATACCTTCAAGCCTTCTGAAGACAAGATGGCCGTGTTCCATAGCCAAGTAAGATCAGGTTTAGATCTTGCGACGAGCCAATACTACGAACACGCTCAACATTACTTCACAGGTGAACTCGGTTGGGACAACTGGAAAACGGTTGGCTTGCAGGGTATCACAGATATGTGTGCTCGCTTAGGCAGCCAGCAAAACGGTGTCACTATTCGTAAGGCTCTTCATAAACTGCCATCAGAGCCTCTTTATGCAACACTAGGAGCGCTTGAGCATACGCAAATCAATGACAAGCTAGCTCAACGCTTGCAAGAGATGGCAGAGAATGAAATCTCAAGTAAAGAACCGGATCTGTTTTTACTTTCAGCATTAGTTCGTGCCCTTTCAGGTGCAGAGCAAAATACAACGAATGCTGTGATTACCCAAGTTTTGGCTAGCCCACGTTTAAGTCATCAAGAAGTATTAATTGGTTTAGCTGGTCGAAGTTGGAGTGCCCTACAAGATCCAACTATTGCTGAGCAATTTTTGCTGCGTCTCGCACAAACAGGTAATCAAAACCTATTCAATCAGCTATTTGCAGATTTAGTGATGATTCCGACACTAAGAATGGTATTTTTACCATTGTTGAACTCGAATCCATCACCAGAGCTTGCTAATGCATTGGTTGAATTGCAACAAGCAACTAAAGCTCAACAGTAGACTAACTAAAGAGTAGATCTACTCAATAGCTCCTAACACTAAAGTCACAATTGGAAGAAAGAGATAAAAGGAAGTATGGATTAAATGATAGATAACTTATTGGCTATTTTGTTTCTGTGCTTCTTTTGCTTTCTGTTTTGGCAACAGCGCAGGCAATCCGAGCTTGCGAAAGCTGCCATTGCGAGAAAATGTAAAGAGCTCGACTTACAGCTATTAAGTGTTGCCTTTAGTGGTCATAAACTTAAGATGCGCCATGAGCTCACCACCATTTGGCGCTGGCACACCGTGTATCAATTTGAGTTTTCAGCGTTAGGTGATGACCTGTACCAAGGGAAACTGACCATGGTGGGCTTCCGTTCTATGCGGTTTGAGCTACAGCCTCATAGAATGTAACGTCGCAATACGCGGTATAACTATATTCATGATAAGGGCCAAACTGATCTTGTTTGGTCTCTTTAAATGCAAAGCCTAACTTTTCAAGTAACTTAATTGATGGGTTATGACCAACATTAACGGTCGCGACAACATTCGTTAGGTGTTCTTCAAAACAAACCAAACTAAAGAAAGGTTTTAGCACTTCACTAGCAAGGCCTTGATTCCAAAACTCCTTGTCCAGAATAAATCCCAGTTCATGCTTCCCTTCTTCAGACGAAACAAACAAATGCCCGAGGTATTCGCGGGTTTGGTTGTGGATAATGGCTCGGCAAAAACCAACGTTGTCGTTCAGTATTTCTTGAAATAGGTGTTTTGCAGAGGCAATAGAATGCGGCCCGTTCATTTCAGCACGATTGATGGGGCAGCAATTCAACTTGATAAAGTCATGTTCTAACTGCTCGGTATAAGGTACCAACAGCGTTCTTGAGGTTGCTATCGTCATAAAACACTCCTTGTGTTGACCATTAGCAGAAAAGCAGATGTCGCGTGCTTAGATAAAAGCTCCTGAATTAAAGAGAGCCCCTAGATAGAGAAAAAGCCTTAGGAAAAGAAAAGCCCCGACACCGAAGTGTCAGGGCTAGGGTCTTACTCGCAGCAGTCCGGCTACTAATTAATGCTCCATGCATCATCCATAATAGTGGCTGTAATCCTTCAGCTCTTTCCTTTACTTCGCCGTCCTAGCGGTGTCCAATCATCCTGAAAGCTAACAATCCTAGTTAGCGCACATCACTTGTTCCGTGAGCGGTGTCCTTTACATCGTCCTGATGCTAATCCAACCCTTTAATCCTAAAGGTGTCCATTGTCATTCCGTTGCAGCTAACTTCCTGTTAACTGACTGTATCCCTACAATGTCCTTACGCTCCATGCTTGATCACTCAATCCTAAGTAACCAAATCTTCATCCTGAAGATAACCAAATCCTTGGTGCTTTCCTGTTCCGTGTCAGAATCCTTCCGACAAGGTTTAATTTACGCGATTTAGGATTTCGGACAATAGATTTGCATCACATTTTGAATTCAAGAAAGTTGTTAATTATATGAAACAATTAAAATTCAACAACTTAACCATGTGCACATCAATCTCTCTAGCGATGTATTCGTGTTATCTCACAACCTTTGTAAGAGATCTCTCACAAGCCATGGGCGGTTTTATGATTCGCTATCATTCACCAGAGCGAGTAAAATGACTAAAGACTAAAAATGGAGATCAACATGCTGACAAAAGATGTTTCTGAAGAGTTGAAATCAGTGCTTGAAGGACTGCAAGCGCAAGGGAAAGAGCCGACAGTTGCTTTAGTTAAGGCTCGTATGAGCACATCCGTTCCGATGCCCGCTTTAATCACGACCATCAAGAGCTGGAAAAGCGCAAATCGTGTTCCTAAAGTTGAAGTCGCGACACAAGAAGAGCCAGCACTTGATCGTGTTAGCCAACTGGAAAAGCAAATCCTTGAACTCACTGCTCGCGTTGCCATGCTTGAAGCTAAACTAACTGATCAATAAGGCAACTGAGCAATAAGTTGACCGATAAATAAGCTAACAGAGAAATAGAACACTATGAAGATATGGGTTGATGCGGACGCTTGTCCAAAGGTTATCCGAGAAACAATCGTACGCGCAGCTGAGCGCACAGGGGTTGAATGTACCTTTGTGGCAAACCATCTGGTTCCCGTTCCTAAACGCAATAACATTCACTCAATTCAAGTGCCAAGCGGGTTTGATATTGCTGATGATGAAATCGTAAAGCGCACTGAACCCGGCGATCTTGTGATTACATCCGATATCCCTCTGGCTGACGAAGTGATCACTAAAGGTGGGCAAGCACTCAGCTCTCGTGGTGAGCTTTACACCAAAGAGACCATTAAAGCGCGTCTGAACATTCGTGACTTTATGGATACCATGCGCTCAAGTGGCATCCAAACGGGTGGACCAAGTGCCCTTTCTCAAACCGACCGTCGTGAGTTCGCAAACCACTTAGATAGAATTCTAGCCAAACGCTAGCTGGCTCATCCGAGCTTAACCTAGTTCTATCTCTCCATAAAAAATCAAAAAACCTGCAAACAATGCAGGTTTTTTTAATATCAATTAGAAGAAGGTTTCCCCTACTCTACAACTAAGGCGTGTAGTACGTTGCAGCGCCTGGACCTACTGGTAGACCGAATACGAATACCCATAGGTAGAACAAGATGCTCCAACCAAACATGAATACCATTGAGTAAGGCAACATTGTCGCGATCAGTGTACCGATACCTAGGTTCTTCATGTAGCGAGTTGCTACGGCAAGGATAAGACCGAAGTAGCTCATCATTGGTGTAATGATGTTGGTTGTTGAATCACCGATACGGTAAGCCGCTTGAATCGTTTCAGGTGCGTAGCCTACTAGCATTAGCATTGGAACGAAGATTGGCGCTGTTACTGCCCACTGTGCAGAAGCTGAACCGATCATCAGGTTAATGAAACCACACATTAGGATGAATGCGAAGAACAACATTGGACCCGTTAGGCCGATATCCTGAAGGAATGTTGCGCCGCCTACAGCAACCACTTGACCAAAGTTCGTCCACTTAAAGAAAGCAACAAACTGTGCAGCAAAGAATACAAGAACGATGTACATGCCCATTGAAGACATCGACGTTGCCATTGCATTAATCACATCACGGTCATTCTTCATTGAACCGGTAATTTTGCCGTAAACAAAACCAGGAATAGCAAAGAATACAAAGATAAACGCGACGATACTTTTCAGGAATGGAGAGCCTGAAATCGTGCCCGCCTCTGAACGTAGAACACCGTCAGCAGGAACAACAGTCCAAGCTAAAAGCGCACTCACGATTAATACAGCGACACCCGCCAATCTAAGGCCTTTCTTCTCAATAGCAGTAAGCTTACCCATTGAGTCATTTGAAAGATCTTCAGACGCGTCTTCGACATTGTATTTACCCAGTTTAGGTTCAACAATCTTTTCTGTTACCAATGCGCCGGCAATCGAGATAAAGAAGGTCGAAATAAACATGAAGTACCAGTTTGATTCAGGGCCAACAGAGTAAGATGGATCAAGCATTTGTGCTGCTGTTTCTGTGATACCAGAAAGCAGTGGATCAACCGTACCGATAAGTAGATTTGCAGAATAACCACCAGATACACCAGCAAATGCTGCCGCTAGACCTGCTAATGGGTGACGACCCAATGAGTGGAAAAGCATTGCTGCAAGAGGGATAAGTACTACGTAACCCAGCTCTGAAGCCGTGTTAGAGATAATACCGGCAAATACCACGGTTACAGTAACCATGCGCTGAGATGCGCCCATTACCATGCCGCGCATTGCCGCAGATAATAGACCTGAGTGCTCAGCAATCGCAACACCTAGCATTGCAACAAGTACAGTACCAAGTGGCGCAAAGCCAACAAAGTTCGAAACTAGATTCGTTACGATGAGTTGTAAGCCTTCAGCATTAAGTAAGCTTACAACGTGGATCATACCATCAGCAGCACGACCACTAGCACCTTCAGGGCGAGGGTCCATGACAGACACTTCAAAGTAACCAGCAATACCTGAAGAAACTAGGATTGCGACACAGAAGATAGCAAAAAGAGTGATTGGGTGGGGTAAAAGGTTCCCCAAATATTCAACGCTGTCTAAAAAGCGTGTGAAAATAGGTTTTTTTGGTGCGTTGTTTTTTATTGAAGCAGATGAACTCATCTGTTCCCTCCTTGTGTAGTGATTCCTGTGCAATTGTGACAAAGATGTTCAAATTGCCAGCGAAGGGTACGCGACAAAAATATCAATTAGAAATTCAAAATGTTACAAAGTGTGTAACAAACGACGACTTTTAACTCTATTTGAACAATTAATTAGCAAATAAATCTATATTAAACACAAAAACTAGATTTATAATTTACAACAACGCATTCACTAGAAATATAACTCACAATATAACCCATTGATTCACTTGAAAATAAAATACATCGTACGTTAAATGTACACTCGATATCCGGTTAAGTTCCTCTCGAAGGAAAAGAAAAACAGACAAATGAATGAAGTTTGACTTTCCCCTCGTTTTTACACACATGTCACATCATATTGACGGTTATTTTTGAACCGCTTTAAATCTTGGATTGGATTTACAGATCACATAGTGACGCCCTCTACGCTTAACTATCTGGCAATCAGGGTGACGGCTTTTCGCACTTTTAAGTGATTTAACAACTTTCATTATTTAGCTCCCTTACCTAATTGACCAAAACGACGAGTGAAGTTCGCAACGCGTCCCTCTTTATGTAGCACTCGTTGTTTGCCCGTATAGAAAGGATGCGACTTTGGCGACACCTCAATCGTGAAGTAAGGGCAAGTATTGCCGACTTCCCATTCGATAGTACGGTCTGTTTTTAGCGTTGAGCCGATTAAGAAGTACTCATCGACACTGGTGTCATGAAAAACCACGGGACGGTAATCTGGATGGATATTCGGTTTCATTGTATTCCCCTTAAATAACCAACTTGATATGTTATAACACTACAAGTGACAATTGTTATCAAAAGAAAAACAAGCGATTTTATGATATTTTTCCGTCTTAATCGTAATCAGAGAACACCCAACTATGTACACAATTGAACCTGTTGGCTTTATTGAGTCTCCTTATAAAGAGAAGTTCGCTGTGCCAAGGCAGCCCAGGTTGGTACCCACATCCACCTCAAGAGTCAGATTGGTTGATGCAGCAAACTGCCTTGAGTCTGTTCGTGATATAGAGCAATTTAGCCATGTTTGGTTACTATTTCTGTTCGACAAGAACCTTGAAGCAGGCTGGAAACCAACTGTGAGGCCACCTCGCCTTGGCGGGAATGAACGTATTGGTGTATTCGCGTCACGTGCCACATTCAGACCAAATGGAATTGGCATGTCTGCGGTTGAACTAAAAGGTGTGTCTCAAGAGAAAGGACAGACTTGGTTGGATCTCGGCAGCGTCGACTTAGTAGACGGTACACCGATCATCGACATCAAGCCTTATATCCCCTATTCAGATTCGATTCCGGATGCATTGGGAGGGTTTGCCGCCGATGAACCAGAAGTGCTCGACGTTAACTTTTCGCAGCAAGCGCAAAGTAAGCTCGCAAGCCATCCACAAGCGCGCCATATCATTCAGGTGATCAAAGAAGTATTAGGCCAAGATCCTCGCCCTGCCTATAAGAAAGGTAAGCCTGACAACAAGGAATATGCGGTAAATTTGTTCAATCTTAACGTGAAATTCGTGGTTGAAACGCTTTTCATCAATGTAACTGACATTGAACGCTTTTGAGATCCCAAATAGGCTGATATTATATGCGGCTATATCAGATTTGCTGTGGTTACGAACGACAGCAAGTTTTCTTTTATCAATGATGAAACGGATACCATAGAATGCGTACCAGTAACTACCTTCTTTCTACTCTGAAAGAGACTCCAAACGACGCAGAAGTTATCAGCCACCAGCTGATGCTACGTGCAGGTATGATCCGTAAGCTAGCTTCAGGTTTATATACTTGGCTACCTACTGGTCTACGTGTACTGCGTAAAGTCGAAAATATCGTTCGCCAAGAGATCGATAATGCAGGTGCCGTTGAAATCTTGATGCCCGTAGTTCAACCGTTTGAGCTTTGGGAAGAGACTGGCCGTTCTGAAAAGATGGGGCCTGAGCTACTTCGTTTCACAGACCGTCACTCTCGTCCATTTGTTCTTAGCCCAACAGCTGAAGAAGTGGTAACGAGTCTAGTACGTAACGAGATCAGCTCTTACAAACAGCTACCTCTAAATCTGTACCAAATCCAGACTAAATTCCGTGATGAGCGCCGCCCTCGTTTTGGCGTAATGCGTGCACGTGAATTCTCTATGATGGATGCGTACAGCTTTGATATCGACAAAGAAGGCTTAGAAAAGTCTTACCAAGCGATGCACGATGCTTACTGTAAAGCATTCGACCGTATGGGCCTTGAATACCGTCCAGTATTGGCAGACTCTGGCGCAATCGGCGGCAGCGGCTCTCAAGAGTTCCACGTTCTTGCTGAAAGCGGCGAAGACCTAATCGCATTCTCAACTGAGTCAGATTACGCAGCAAACATCGAAAAAGCAGAAGCACTTGCTCCTACTGAAGATGCAGCAGCACCAACTCAAGAGATGGAACTGGTTGATACACCAAATGCGAAAACTATCGCAGAATTGGTAGAGCAACACGGTCTAGCAATCGAGAAGACAGTTAAGACTCTATTCGTTAAAGCTTCTGATGAAGTAGACGCTGATATCATTGCTCTAATCATCCGTGGTGACCACGAGCTTAACGAAGTGAAAGCAGAAAACCTTCCACAGGTTGCTTCTCCATTAGAGATGGCTTCTGAAGAAGAAATCCGTGCACTTGTTGGCGCTGGTCCTGGTTCACTTGGCCCTGTTGGCCTAGAGCTACCATTCATCGTTGACCGCTCAGTTGCTGTAATGAGTGACTTCGGCGCTGGTGCAAACGTAGACGGTAAGCACTACTTCGGCATCAACTGGGGTCGTGACGTTGAGCTTGCTCAAGTTGAAGACCTACGTAACGTAGTTGAAGGTGACCTTAGCCCATGTGGTAAAGGTACTATCCAGCTTAAGCGTGGTATCGAAGTGGGTCACATCTTCCAACTGGGTAATACTTACTCTAAAGCAATGAACTGTAACGTGCTTGGTCCTGATGGTAAGAGCGTAATCCTAGAGATGGGTTGTTACGGTATCGGTGTTTCACGTGTTGTTGCATCTGCTATCGAGCAAAACCACGATAAATTCGGTATCACTTGGCCAGACGCACTAGCGCCGTTCCAAGTTGCTATCGTACCAATGAACATGCACAAATCTGAGCGCGTTAAAGAAGCAGCTGAGAAGCTATACGCTGAATTAACAGCTATGGGTATCGAAGTTTTATTCGATGACCGTAAAGAGCGCCCTGGTGTTATGTTTAAAGATATCGAGCTTGTGGGTATCCCTCACACTATCGTTATCGGCGATCGCAGCATGGACGAAGGTAACTTCGAATACAAAAACCGTCGTACTGGTGATAAAGAAGCTATCGCAATGGACACGGTTATCGAGCACCTTAAGGCTCAACTAGCTTAGTAATCCGATTACTGACTAGATAAACATTGAAAGGCTGCCGTTAGGTGGCCTTTTTTGTGCCTGTCATTTCGCTTCAAACTCCCTTCTATTTATCAGTAGAGTAAATAACGTAAGTTAATCCCCTGTTCATCTTTAAATCCGTATATTGGTGTCATCAACTTTTTGGACATGCTCACCATTGGAGGTATCGATGGATATCAAAAGCTTACTGAACCAAGCACTTAAATCAGATCTCGTAAAACAAGGTACTCAGCAACTTTCACAAGGGTCTTCAAGTTTAAGTGGCCTTTCTCAAGGCAGCAATAGCAAGAGTAGCAGTAAAAGTACACTCGGAGCCTTCGGTGCAGGCGCAGTTGGCGGAGGACTGTTAGGTGCGTTAATGGGCTCTAAGAAGACTAAGAAAATGGGTAAGAAAGCGGCTGGGATTGGCAGCGCAGCAGCACTGGGCGCTTTGGCTTATAAAGTCTACAACGACTACCAGTCCAAACAAGGCCAGACACCTAACGCCGAACAGGCTCAGTTTGATGAAAATGATGCAAACCACAGCGTGCTGATTCTACGATCGATAATTGCCGCGTCTAAAGCTGATGGCCATGTTGATGAAGAAGAGATGGCTAAGATAGAGCAAGCCGTCGAGAATATGGGCGCTGATTATCAACTGACTAAATTGGTCTCTGAAGAACTGCATAAGCCACTCGACCCAAGCGAAATCGCTCAACTGGCAACGTCACCTCAACAGGCGAGTGAGATCTACTTAGCCTCTTTGATTGTGGCCGACGAACAGAATTTCATGGAAAAGGCGTACCTGAAAGAGCTCGCGAAACAGCTCAATCTTGCTGATGAAGTCACCTATCAACTTGAACAACAAGTCTCTGGCTAATCGGCAAGTACCAAACGAAGCCGTAAAGAACGGCCTAAGCAGCGAGCTAACCAAGTGAGATATTGAGCAAGGACAAACTAACTCTGAACTTAATCAGATCCACTTTGTTTTTGCTTATCTCTATGTGTATATTGAGATCAGTTATCATTTGGTTAGGTATAAAAATGAAAGTATACGATTGTTGTGATTTGGTGCGTGAACTGTATTCTCAAATTGGCAGTGGCGACCAAGGCTATATCCCTAAAGCGATCACCTGCGCAGTAAAAACATTGAATGACCTTGCTGCCGATGAGTCTCTTCCTAAAGAAGCTCGTGAACGTGCAGCCTTTGCCGCTGCTAACTTACTGATTTCAGATTTCGAGGACTAATATGAACCTCGCTAACTTTGAAAAAATGGATCCAGTGATGTTGATGAGCATCGTCAACATGAAGCTTCGTGACGACTTCGGCGGTGATTTAGATCGAGTGGTCAACTTCTACGAGATCGACAAAGCAGCATTGATCGCAAAGCTCGCGTCTGCTGGTTTTGAGTATCTTCCAGAAGCTAAACAGTTTCGATAGTCGTTAAAAAAATCTTCCTATTTAAAGGCCAACCTCTGTGTTGGTCTTTTTTTTGGTGATACGTAACAAGCAAACATGCAGCAAACCCGTTATAAATTATCTGTCTGCACCTATACTTTTATATCTTAGAGTCAACGAACGCGCCTTGAACCAAAGCGTATTGTTGTATAGGCTACCCAAACTAGCATATAAAACTCATCACCCAACTTGATGATAGTGAAGGATTAACAATGAAAAGACTCGGACTTTTAGCCGTTATCGCAGCCGCAGGTTGCGCTTCAAATACTCAGCAAGACAACTTTCGCGAAGCCTCTTTTGAGCTGTGTAATACTGAAGTCGATATTTACTCTGTAAGCCATGATGAACGAGTTCGCATCGTCTGCTCTGATGGCTCTAAATTCGCTTTGAACAGCGAAGATACACTAGAAGTAATGCGTGATATCAACATCGACTACTGCGATGGCGAAGGCTTAGGCAAATTCAACGAGAGCCGCCACTATTACTCATTCAAGTGTAAGTCAGGCACCCTACTTAGCATCAAAAAGTAGAATCGACACTACCAAATACCAAAGGGTTAATGTGAAAGCATTAACCCTTTTTAATACCCGCTTTTCTTTACTCTTAATCCCAAATCCACCAGCCACCAGATACAAAAAATAGCTCCTTTAAAGAAGCCTCTAGTATCATTGCTTTTCAAAGTAGTTGTTTGAAATTCTAAGAGAGCACGCAGAGATTACGGGTGTAAGTGAGCATGCTCGACAACAATTTTAAAACTTCCAAGTACAAAAAAGGCCCCTATTAAGGAGCCTCTAGTATCAATATTTTTCAAAGTAGTTGTTTGAAATTCTAGGAGAGCACGCGGAGCTTACGAATGTAAATGAGCACCTTTGACACAGAAATTAAGCTATTTGAGCCAGAAAAATTAAGCGTAAACAGGTAGACGCTTACAGATCTCTAGTACTTTTGCTTTAGTCGCTTCGATAACAGACTCATCACCCATGTTATCTAGGATGTCACAGATCCAACCTGCTAGCTCTTTCGCGTCTGCTTCTGAGAAACCGCGACGAGTGATAGAAGGAGAACCGATACGGATACCTGAAGTAACGAATGGGCTACGTGGGTCGTTTGGTACTGAGTTCTTGTTTACAGTGATGTTTGCTGCACCTAGTGCTGCATCTGCTTCTTTACCTGTGATGTCTTTGTTGATTAGGTCAACTAGGAACAGGTGGTTCTCTGTAGAACCTGAAACGATGTTGTAACCACGAGCTAGGAATTCAGCAACCATTGCTTTTGCGTTAGCAACAACGCGTGCTTGGTATTCTTTGAACTCTGGCTCTAGAGCTTCTTTGAACGCTACTGCTTTACCAGCGATAACGTGCATTAGAGGACCACCTTGGCCGCCTGGGAATACTGCTGAGTTCAGCTTCTTGTAAAGATCTTCGCCTTCGTTAGAAAGGATTAGACCACCACGAGGACCCGCAAGCGTTTTGTGCGTCGTTGTAGTTACTACGTGAGCGTGTGGCACTGGGTTCGGGTAAACGCCTGCAGCGATTAGACCTGCTACGTGAGCCATATCTACGAACAGGTAAGCACCTACTTTGTCAGCGATTTCACGCATGCGCTTCCAATCACAGATTTGAGAGTAAGCAGAGAAACCACCGATGATCATCTTAGGCTTGTTCTCGATAGCCAGCTTTTCCATCTCTTCGTAATCGATTTGACCCGCTTCATCGATACCGTAAGGGATAATGTTGTAAAGCTTACCAGAGAAGTTTACTGGAGAACCGTGAGTTAGGTGACCACCGTGTGCTAGGCTCATACCTAGAACCGTATCGCCTGCATTTAGTAGTGCCATGTATACAGCGTTATTTGCTTGAGAACCTGAGTGAGGCTGTACGTTTGCGTACTCTGCACCAAATAGTTCACATGCACGTTCAATTGCTAGAGTTTCAACTTTGTCTACGTACTCACAACCACCGTAGTAACGCTTGCCTGGGTAGCCTTCAGCGTATTTGTTTGTTAGCTGAGAACCTTGAGCTTCCATTACACGTGGGCTTGTGTAGTTTTCTGAAGCGATAAGTTCGATATGCTCTTCCTGACGAAGAGTTTCTTCTTGGATAGCTGCGAATAGATCCGCATCGTAATCAGCAATGTTCATGTCACGCTTAAGCATCTGTATCTCCTGACTCAGATTGTACTGAAAGTTTCAAAAAAACCACACAACGACCGAAAGCAAACGTTTCCGTCACCGTTTTGATGTGACGCATTCTACATAATTTGACCTAGGTCATAAAGAGCTAATTGCAATTTTATCATGCAGTTTTTTCATAATCACAAATAAGATTCATCATGGTTATTTGGCTTATCCAACCAAAGATGGCGCTTACTGTCAATTTTACGCTTTACACCCTGTAAAACGCAGATTACATAGGTTTACCTTAATTTTGCCCCTCAAGCTACCGAAAGCTAAGGTTTTTCTCTACTATGCACGCCTTTATTGGTTAGGTAATTATAAAAACGATGGAAAAACACTCACGTAAAGAAGATTGGGTAGCGATTCTCACTGGCACGTTTTTAGTGGCGTTAGGCGTCTTCTTTTTACAGTCAGCGAACCTGCTTACCGGGGGCACTACTGGCTTGGCTCTGCTTTTGAGTCAATTCTTGCCTGTAACCTTTGGTATTTTGTACTTTGTTGCCAATTGTCCATTCTATTTATTAGCATGGAAACGATTCGGCCGTAGCTTTGCTATTAGCAGTGCGATTTCTGGTGCTTTAGTGTCTGTGTTTGCCGATCATTTATACTTAGTTATCTCGCTAGAAGTTCATAACGAGATCTATTGTGCTGTTGCCGGCGGCTTACTAATGGGCTTAGGTATGCTAATCCTATTCCGTCACCGCTCAAGTCTGGGTGGCTTCAACGTACTGTGCTTGTTTATCCAAGACCGCTACGGTATCTCGGTAGGCAAAACACAAATGGGTATTGATGCGTGTATTCTGTTTGCATCGTTCTTCTTCGTGTCACCTTGGGTGATTGCCGTATCTGTATTAGGCACCGCAGTATTGAACATCGTATTGGCAATGAACCACAAACCAACTCGCTACTCGGTGAATTACGCGTCTTAAAGTTCATTACCTGCTCTGTCGTTGCTGGCACTCGATGCTCAAACTTCTAGCAAGTAGACTCGAGGCACGATATTCCAGCCATCACTAAAACAAAAAAGGCTTTGGGAAGCACTCCAAAGCCTTTGTAGAAGCCTAATCTTTTAAGGGGAATCAAAATTAGGCTCATTGAAATGAAACAAGGTTACCCTTCAATCAAGAGAATACGAGTCTCGTAAGGACGTAACACTTGATGATGTAATGCAACTGAAGTGTTCGCTTGTTGATAGTTAGACAACAGACTCTTCGCCTTAGTCATATCAAAACGTTCCGGTAAAACGCACTCCGCCTCTTCACCATAATAGTTGTTAATACACAGCAAGGTTTGCCCTTCGTTCTCACGTGCATATGCAAAAATGGATGAGTGATCAGGTAATAGATCTTGATAGCTGCCATCTGTAATCACTGGCACTTGTTTACGTAACTCAATCAAACTCTTATAGAAATAGAAAACAGAGTCTTTGTCTTCCAGTGCTTGCTCAGCGTTAATCCCAGGGTAATTATTCGCTACATCAAGCCATGGCTGAGCTTGTGAGAACCCTGCGTAAGGCTCACTGTTCCATTGCATTGGTGTACGAGAGTTATCACGAGACTTCTGCGCCAAAATCGCCATCATATCTTCATGAGCCACACCATCACGGTTCACCATGATGTCGTACATATTGGTACTCTCAACATCACGATACTGGCTGATGTCAGTATAGCCAGGGTTGGTCATACCAATCTCTTCACCTTGATAGATATAAGGTGTGCCCTGCATCATGTGGACAGAAGCGGCGAGCATCTTGGCTGATTCAACGCGATATTGCTGATCGTTACCTAAGCGACTCACCACTCTTGGTTGGTCGTGGTTACACCAGAATAGTGCGCCCCACCCTTTGCCATTCAATCCCGTTTGCCAGTGGTTAAAGATCGATTTGAGCTGTAAGAAATCAAACGGCGCATTGGTCCACTTCTCACCATTGGTGTAATCGACCTTAAGGTGGTGGAAGTTAAACACCATCGATAGCTCACTGTTATCAACGTTTGAGTATTGCTGGCAGTGTTCCAACGTGGTTGAAGACATCTCGCCTACGGTCACGCTGCCGTACTTCTGAAATACGGCTTCGCTGATCTCTTTCAGGTATTCGTGTACACGTGGACCATCGGTATAGAAACGACGGCCATCACCGATATCATCATTAGGAAAGTCTTGCTGCTTCGAAATCAGGTTGATCACATCCAAGCGGAAACCATCAACGCCCTTTTCTGCCCAAAAGCTGATAACGTCTTTCACTTCTTCACGTACAACCGGGTTCTCCCAGTTGAGGTCAGCCTGTTCTTTGGCGAATAAGTGTAGGAAGTATTGCCCAGTCGCCTCATCTAGTTCCCACGCATTACCACCGAACTTAGACTGCCAGTTAGTTGGTGCTTGACCATCTACGGGATCTTTCCAAATATAGTAATCGCGGTAAGAGCTGTTTTTGTCGCCCAAAGCAGATTGAAACCATGCATGCTCTGTCGAGGTGTGGTTTACCACGATATCCATCACGATACGGATACCACGTTGGTGCGCTTCAGACAGCAATAAGTCGAAGTCTTCCATGGTGCCGAATTGAGGATTAATCGCGTAGTAGTCTGAGATATCGTAACCATTATCGATCATAGGAGATGCGTAAACCGGGGTTAGCCAAATCGCATCGACACTCAAATGTTTGAGGTAATCCAGTTTCGAAATGATCCCTTTGATGTCGCCAGTACCTTTACTGCCACTGTCGCAGAAGCTCTTTGGGTAGATTTGATAGATGGTTGCGGTTTTCCACCAGCTTTCATCATGTTCAGTCATCGCCATCTCTAACACTCACTTACCAGAAAATATAAAATAAAAATCACCATGTGAATCATGGTCGAATAGCCGTTATAACTAAAAGAAAAAGCTATAACTAAGAGAAAAAGCGATAACTCATTTTGGAGTCATCGCTTATTCAATGCATTACGCGTTGGCGGTTTCTAGCTCGCCTTTCATCTGTGCTCGTTTATAGAAAAACAATGTCAGCATTATCGGCAGTACAACCGCCACCAGCATCGCGACTAAGTAAATCGACCAATATTGAGGTTGAATCGATAGGATGCCCGGCAAGCCGCCGACACCGATACCATTCGCCATCACACCTGCGCTGCCACAAATCGCGGCTGCAACAGCACTACCAATCATTGCGCTCAGCATTGGGAATTTGTATTTAAGGTTAATACCGTACATCGCAGGCTCTGTTACACCTAAGTAGGCTGAGATTGCCGCAGGAACCGAGATATCTCGTTCACCTTCACGCTTACTCAAGATAATGATGCCGACTACTGCCGATGCTTGTGCAATGTTTGATAGTGCAATCAAAGGCCAAATTGGTGTCCCGCCTAAGTCTTGCATCAGTTGCAGATCCACCGCGTTGGTGGTGTGGTGAATACCCGTGATAACCAAAGGTGCGTATAGGAAACCAAAAACCACTGAACCAAGAATCGCAAAATCACCTGTCATTGCAGCTTTAGCCGCGAATGCCACACCATCGCCTAACATACGACCGAATGGGCCAATGAAAGCGTGCGCTAGAATCACAGACAAAATAATCGATACAAATGGCACAACCACTAGGTACAAGTAAGCAGGGACGATACGCTTAAGATTGGTTTCAATGAACGCCAAAGCCACACCCGCTAACATCGCTGGGATCACCTGAGCCTGATAACCGACCTTCTCAATCACGAACAGCCCAAAATCCCATACCTCAGGTACCGATTTACCTATCATGTATGCGTTCATGAGTTGTGGTGAAACTAAGGTCACACCGAGCGTGATACCCAAAATAGGGGTTCCGCCAAGCTTCTTAACCGTAGCCCAACACACGCCAACCGGTAGGAAGAAGAAAATAGCTTCGCCGATCAACCATAAGAAAGAGTGAACGGTTGCCCAGAATTGACTGATTTCAACGAGGGTTTTGCCGTCGAACATGCGAATGTCGCCAATCACATTACGGAAACCAAGAATCAAACCACCTGTAATGATGGCAGGCAGCAGTGGTACGAAAATTTCGGCTAAATGGGAGATACCACGCTCAAGGAAGTTCATGTTTTGACGAGCAGCCAGCTTCGCCTCATCTTTTGATGATGCCTCTTTACCTGTCTGTTCAATCAGAAGTGCGTACACTTCATCAACTTCAGTGCCAATCACAACTTGGAATTGGCCTGCATTAGTAAAACAGCCTTTTACTAGCTTCAGTTTTTCGAGTTCAGCTTTGTTGGCCTGCTCTGTATCGTTCAATACAAAACGCAGTCGAGTCAGACAGTGGCTGACACTCGCAATGTTTTCATTACCACCGACTAACTCGATAAGACGCGCAACGTCTTGCTTCGCTATCTTACTCATACTACCCCACCCTGGTTTCATTCAATTACTCATCTAAACCATGCAAGCTATAATCACTCAGACTTAGATTTATGGGAACATTCCCAATTACGGTTATTATAATGCCCGTATGAATGATAAATTAAAATGGGAACAATCCCATTAATTGAAAGAGATCACACTCTAATTTTAATCTAAGCCGTTCAATTTCGCTTAATTGAGTGGATTATAGAATAGGAGATTGCGTATGATGAGAGATCTCTGAATTGCCTAAAAGCTGAGAGATCAATAGATTAGCAGCCAACTTACCTGCAGATTGGTAACCAGGATCAATGCTAAATACTCGTGGGAATAAGAAAGAGAGAAGATCATTACCACCAACGCCAGTGACGACCACATCTTCACGTTGTAGTTCTTGCAGACGCTTGATTACACCAAGAGCCAGCGTATCACTGGCACAAACGATCGCTTGAGTCGCGGGAGTTAACACCTCATCCACCAGCTGATAAGCACTTTCGTGATGAAGTTGACCAGTACGATAGTTTGCCACTGAACCTGTGTTTTCACACCAATCGAGATAAGCCTTAAGACGCAGTTCACCGGTTGATTTATCACTAGGATCAACCCCGATAAAGCCAATGTCAGAGATCCCTTGATCCGATAAATGCACCAACGCACTATTGATCACCTGTTGGTTATCATAGTTAATCGACGTCACGTTCTCGGTATCCAGAGCAATCACCACCGCTTTGTGTTCCCAAGCTTCGATTGCCGGAATATCGCAGTCAGTAAAACCAAATACAATAATGCCATCAACGTTACGACGCTTTAGAACTTGCAGGTGCTCATTGGCTTTATCTCTATCAAGTTGGCTTTCCATGATCACGACATCGTAATCCGCTCGATACAACTCGGCCAGCATCGTGCTAACGGCTTTGTTTTCAGAGGGAGAGTCCAAACGAGAGATAATCACGCCGATGACTTTTTGGCTGCCACCGCGCATCGATTGCGCAGATTTTGAAGGCGTGTACCCAGATTCTTGAATTACTCTTTCCACCCTTTCACGGGTTTCAGGTTTCACTTTTGGATCATTGGTCAGAACGCGTGATACGGTTGACTTACCAACACCGGACAGCTTTGCAATATCAAGAATAGTGAGTTTTTTGCTCATAAAAAGTCTAACGTTAAAGGGAAGAGAAGAAAAAGTGAGGGTAGATTCCCTCACTTAACTGTTTGTAAATACTAGCAGTTCTTACTATGACTTACTTTTGGCAATTTCGATAGACTACGCGACCAAGTTCTAGACGCGCATTGTCACCTTTCGTGCGCAAAGTGATGCTGTTAATCATCTCTGAAGTGCCATCATCTAAGATGTATTTGGTTCCTGAGCCCGCTGGAACTTGAGTCAGGCGGTATTCATTATCAGGCAAGCGTAGTACCGCTTTTTCATTATCAAGGTAAGACACATCAAACGAGACGTCAGACTCACATTGATAAGTCGCGAATTGATCATTCGATGTTGCGCTATCAGTCTCAGGGGCTGCTGATTTAGAGCACCCAACCAATGCTACTGTACATAGAGATGCTACCAACATAGCTTTCATACTTCGTTCCTCATCTTTATATAGTCAACGACACTTAGCCTATTCACAGGTTCGAACAAACCTAATGTAAGTGCCTAATGATAGGTCCATACCTTAGTGATAAATAAAACGTTTAGCCTTTTAAGAAAGCGGGTACGTCTTTAATGCTATCAAGTACCACGCTAGCCAACGCTTCACCTTTTTCAGTGATGGGTTTACCCGTTCTTACCAAGACTTTAGTACCAACACCTGCTGCTTCTGCAGCCATCATGTCTTCCGCTTTATCGCCGATCATGACCGAGTTAGCCATATCAATCTTCAGAAAGTCACGAGCAGAAATGAACATGCCTGGCTTTGGCTTACGACATTCACAATCTTGCTTGTAGTCACCAATACCGTGCTCAGCGTGGTGAGGACAGTAATAAATGCCATCGAGCTCGACACCATTATCAACAAAGTTCCAATCCATCCACTGCGTTAAAGAAAGAAAACGGTCTTCACTAAACATGCCGCGAGCAATACCAGATTGGTTGGTCACTAGCACCAATAAATAACCCATATCTTTAAACGCTTTCGCCGCTTCAAACACACCATCGATGTATTCAAAGTCATGCTCATCATGTACGTAGCCGTGATCAACGTTAATCACTCCATCACGATCTAAAAAAACAGCAGGTTTAGACAAAATTTTGTTCTCTATCAACTCTCTATTAATCATTAATTATTACACGCTTTATTTGCTTCATCACTATCTATTTAGTTTTGCGTTCGTTAACGATTTGTTTCTAGCTTAGCCATACAATCGACGTTTAGCCGTCTAGACGTAAAAATATCTATTGACTTAGATCATAGAACACCATAGCATCGTCTGTAAATCGAGCGAGCTATCGACATATTATTCTGTTCTACCTGCACGGGTTTCTCTATGATTAAAGTGAATCAAGTCAACAAGGTTTTTTATCAAGGCACTAAAGAAATCAATGCCTTAATTGATATCAACCTCCACATTCCTCAAGGTCAAATCTTTGGAGTCATCGGCTCTTCTGGTGCAGGCAAAAGTACCCTGATCCGTTGTGTAAATATGTTGGAAGCTCCGACCTCTGGTGAAGTGATTGTTGACGGTATCGACCTAACAAAACTCAGCAAATCAGAACTTAGCGAAGCGCGCCGTAACATCGGCATGATATTCCAGCACTTCAACCTGCTGTCTTCTCGTACTGTATTTAGCAATGTAGCACTGCCTCTAGAACTTGCTGGTAAAGATAAAGCGATTATTGAAGCGAAAGTCAGCGAGTTACTTGAACTGGTTGGCCTTGCTGATAAGCGTGACACCTACCCGGCAAACCTAAGTGGTGGTCAAAAGCAGCGTGTGGCGATTGCTCGCGCACTGGCCTCTGACCCGAAAGTACTGCTATGTGATGAAGCCACCAGCGCATTGGATCCAGCAACAACTCAATCTATCCTTGAGCTGCTGCGTGAAATCAACCGCAAGCTGAACATCACTATCCTGCTTATTACACACGAGATGGATGTGGTTAAAAGCATTTGTCACGAGGTTGCGATCATTGGCGGCGGTGAATTGGTAGAGAAAGGTACAGTCGGTGACATCTTTGCTCATCCGAAGACAGAGCTAGCGCATCAGTTTATTCGCTCAACGTTGGATCTGACGATCCCTGAAGATTACCAAGCACGTTTGCAAGAGACTCGCGTAAACAGCAGCTACCCGCTGGTGCGTCTTGAGTTTACTGGTGCAACGGTTGATGCTCCGCTAATGACGCAAATCGCACGTAAATTCAATATCGATGTCAGCATCTTAAGTTCTGACCTTGATTACGCCGGTGGCGTGAAGTTCGGCATGATGGTCGCTGAACTGTTCGGTAATGAAGCAGATGATAATGCTGCTATCCAATTCCTACGCGACAACAATGTAAAAGTAGAGGTGCTTGGTTATGTCCTTTAGTTTCAACGAGATTGCTGACTGGATCAGCCTTAACGGTAACCTTCTATTAGGCGCAACAGGCGAAACGCTTTACATGGTTGCTGTTGCAGGCATTGTTGGCTTCGCGGTCGGTATTCCACTAGGCGTGATTCTGCATACGACTAAAAAAGGTGGCCTGTTAGAGAACACCAAAGTAAACAAGATTCTAGGTGCGATTGTGAACGTGGGTCGTTCAGTACCTTTCTTAGTTTTGATGGTTGCGATTATTCCACTGACTAAGATGCTGATTGGCACCTTCATCGGTACAACAGCAGCGATTGTTCCACTGACGATTGGCGCTATCCCATTCGTGGCTCGACTTATCGAAAGTGCACTACTTGAAGTACCAACAGGTCTAGTGGAAGCGGCCCAATCAATGGGCGCAACACCAACACAAATCATCAATAAGGTTCTGCTTCCAGAAGCACTACCGACTATCATCAACTCAGTAACGATTACGCTAGTGACTCTGGTGAGCTACTCAGCAATGGCCGGTACTGTAGGCGGAGGTGGCCTAGGTGATGTCGCGATTCGTTACGGATTCCACCGCTACGATGTGACCATCATGGCTGTGACAGTAGTGATGTTGATTGTGCTGGTACAAATTATTCAATCAATCGGTGATTCATTAGTTCGCCGTGTTGACCACAGATAAAGACTCACACATAAAGAGTAGAGTCGTCTGAACCTAATTAAATAGATTTATTAAAAGGAGATTATTATGAAATTTAACCTTAAAGGTTTACTAACTATCGCAGCAGCAGCTTCAGCGCTAGTTCTAGCAGGTTGTGGCGATAAAGAAGTGGATACTTCTAAAGTAAAAGTTGGCGTAATGGCAGGTGCAGAAGCGCAAGTTGCTGAAGTGGCAGCTAAAGTAGCGAAAGAGAAATACGGCCTAGACGTTGAACTGGTTACTTTCACGGATTACGTAACACCAAACGCAGCTCTAGATGATGGTTCTATCGACATCAACGCATTCCAACACGCACCGTACCTAGATCAGCAAGTGGCTGACCGTGGCTACAAGCTAACTATCGCTGGTAACACGTTTGTTTACCCAATTGCGGGTTACTCTAAAGAAGTGAAATCGGTAGACGAAATCCAAGACGGTGCTCGTATTGCTGTACCAAACGACCCTACAAACCTAGGTCGCTCTCTACTTCTTCTTGAGCAACAAGGTCTTCTTGAACTTCGTGAAGGCGCAGGTCTTCTAGCTACAGTTCGCGACATCGTGGGTAACCCTAAGAACCTAACGATTGTTGAACTAGACGCAGCTCAACTGCCACGTTCTCTTGATGATGTTGCTCTATCTATCATCAACACAACTTACGCGAGCTCTATCAACCTGACTCCACAAAAAGATGGCGTATTCGTTGAAGACAAAGATTCTCCTTACGTAAACCTAATCGTTTCTCGTGAAGACAACCTAAACGCTGAAAACGTACAAAACTTCGTTAAAGCTTACCAAACTGAAGAAGTGTACAACGCAGCTTCTGACATCTTCCAAGGTGGCGTCGTTAAAGGTTGGTAATCAACTAAACGACAGCACTGTATAGATACCCGAAGGGGCTGACATAACGTCAGCCCCTTTTTTAATGATAAAGATTTGCTAGAAAGTAAAGCATCTCAGATTTAAGCGAAACAAAGTCGATTACTTCAGGTGATCCCAAGAGATGTTTGACACCAATCGGCAGTCATCACACTTGAAATAGAAAATATCGTGGATAGGCGCATCTAGCAGCCATTCACCACCACATTGCGGGCATTTGCGCTCTTTTTCATCTTTCAGGCTGATCCCACCGACACGGTATAAGTAGTAGTAGGTTGGAACCTTAGTCAGATACTCAATGCGCCCTCTTAGACCCCAACCGCGTTTAAACAGCACACTCTTCGTGTCACTGATCTCGGTTAGCGTTGCATGTTCCGCGCGACAACCACCACCCATTTGTACTTCATCACAGGCTTGCCATTCGGTCTGCCATTTCAACACGGCTTTATGGTCGCCATTGAAGGTAGGTGGATTGCGATACAAAGGGATTGGTAGCAAGCTATCGCCACTGCGCAGCGGTGAACAGGTGTGCACGAATGTCGTGTATAACACCTGCCAGCTTGGTGTTTCATCTTCTGCCACTTCTTCTGAGTTCAGATCTCGACCTAGCAAACGCATTTTAGGCGCTAGTAGGCTCGCGTTAGACAAGCGATCAAAACACACTTTCACAAAGTCTGAGTGATTACGCGGGTGCAAGCTATCTTGCTCCGGGCACACAACGCGAACATAGAATTCACCATCGCCCATCACGATTGGGAACTCACGACCTAACACTTGTCCGTTATAACGAAGTGCATCCATTAAGCCATTAACCGCCTTGTCGACAGCGCTTACCGTTGTGTTATCAAAACACTCAAATTGAAGTTCTAGTACGTACATCTATTTATACCGCTGGTTGTAGCTTTTCTAAAAATTCTGCCAATGTCTCGGCGAGCACATCACGATTTTTGGTACCTAAGCGCTCCAAAATCACGTTACCCGTTAGGTTACAGATAGAGATAACATCCAGCTCAGCATCGGTCGCGGCAATGAAAACCGTTGGTTTTAGCTTCAAGCGACGCTGAGTTACTAGGTGACCCAAAATGTTTTCTTGTAGGCATTCGAAGTCTTCATCACTCCAAATCTGTAACAGAGTCAATTCGTTACCATCGAAAGTTGCGTTCATATCTGCGCTGAATTGTGCGCCGTAGAAAGTTTTGATGTCTTCATGCAGAGTCAACTCAATACCGGTTTCAACGTTGGTGAAATCCGCGAATTGCTCACGTGGATAGTGCTTCCACAACACGGCATCGCCACTCTTTTCTTCTACGCATGGCGATACGATGTCCA
The DNA here is from genome assembly GCF_041469505.1 of Vibrio sp. 10N.286.49.E11. Taxonomy (NCBI): domain Bacteria; kingdom Pseudomonadati; phylum Pseudomonadota; class Gammaproteobacteria; order Vibrionales; family Vibrionaceae; genus Vibrio; species Vibrio sp. 10N.286.49.E11. Next base: position 13,014 of record NZ_JBFRKQ010000068.1, on the reverse strand, counting down.
CCAACTCCTCATTACGAGGTAAGCTTTGGTGTTTCTGCTTCCACGCGTCAACGTATCGCTGACTAAAAGAAAGTAGTGCGTCTTGAGCACGTTGAGTCATGAAAATCTCCTAAACACAAAATAATAAATAGAATCCGAGCCCTTTCCGCGCCGATTAAGCGATGACTTAATGACAGGGTAAGGGGGATTCAGTAAAATCGACCCCATTCTAATCGAATTTGAAACGAAAGTATGAGCAAATATTCTGACGCAAAAGAGCTAGCGGGTTTAACCCTTGGCCAAAAAACTGAGTACTCTAACCAATACGATGCAAGTTTATTGCAACCAGTGCCTCGTAGCCTTAATCGCGATGATCTTGCGCTAAACGGCGAGCTGCCTTTTGTTGGTCATGATATTTGGACGATGTACGAGCTTTCGTGGCTAAACACCAATGGTCTACCACAAGTGGCTGTCGGTGAAGTTTTCATCCCAGCAACCAGCCCAAATTTAATTGAATCAAAATCTTTCAAGCTGTACCTGAACAGCTACAACCAGACTCAATTTGAAAACTGGGATCAAGTAACCGAGCGCCTGACCCAAGATTTGTCGGCATGTGCAGGCGAAACGGTGATTGTGAATGTAAACTCAGTAACCGACTACACTAACCAACCTATCGTGACGATGGAAGGTGACTGTATCGACAACCAAGACATCCAAATCACTAGCTACGACTTTGAAGCGTCGCTGCTTGAAGGCGCTGCTGGCGAACAAGACGTTGAAGAAACACTGCACAGCCACCTATTGAAGTCGAACTGTTTGATCACCAATCAACCGGATTGGGGCAGCGTTGAGATCGCATATTCTGGTAAGCAAATTGACCGTGAAGCTCTGCTACGCTATTTAGTTTCTTTCCGTGAGCACAATGAATTCCACGAACAATGTGTTGAGCGTATCTTCACTGACATCATGAAATACTGTGCACCTTCGAAGCTAACTGTGTTCGCACGTTACACACGTCGTGGTGGTCTGGATATCAACCCATACCGTTCAACAGAGCAAGATAGACCAAGCCACAATAAGCGTATGGCTCGCCAATAATCAGGCGAGAACCACCCACACTTATTTGAACCTACCAAATCTTTAAAGGGACATTGAAATGCGTTGGTTATACGTTGTTAGTCTATTTATTTTAAGCTTAAGCACATCGGTCAATGCGTCGGTTTATTCGTCGGCGCTACTCAATGAAGCCAATAATTTGGTTGAGATCGATCCGAGCCAAGCAAAACAAATGGCCAACAGCTACCTAACGCTGCGTGTCCTTTCTGATCAACGCGAGAAAAGCCCTTCAGCTATTTCTCGCGAAGAGACAGACTCCTCGATTCGAACACCAAACAGCAGTATCGATGCGTATAAGATCTTAGCCAAAGCGGAATACAACCTTGGCAATATGCGTATTGCGATTCAGCACATCGACAAAGCCTCCGAGCTAGCGCAAACCTATAAGCTTGATTACCTAAAAATAGATCTTCAGATCCTAAAAGTTCGCTTACTTTGGCTGAGTGATAGAAAATCAGCCAAAGCAAAATCAGAGCTCACTAACATTGAAACAAATCTAGAGTCGGTGAATAAAACCTTACGCTTAACGGAAGGCATTACCTATCGCTTGATCATGTTGAAAGCCGACATCGCCTCTTACGACAACAAGATCGATGAAGCCGAAAAGTTCTATCAAGAAGCCAAAACCTATCTCGATCAACGTTACTCTGAAAAAGTCACCATCGACTACCATATCTCCATCGGCGAGTTTTATCTGACTCACAAAGAGTACAACCACGCGTTATCCGAGTTGTTGTATGGCTACTGGAAATCAGTAGAGGGCAATCTAAGTTCACGTTTGGCCAAGGTCAACCGCCTACTTGCGCAGCTTTTCTTTGAGCGCCAAGTGTTGGATAAAGCGTTAGAACACCTATCTCAAGCCGCTGATTTCTATGACAACTTTGAAAACTCGCCTGTCTTAGCACAAGTGCTTAAGAAAATGGGGGATGTGTACTTCTATCAAGGGAAATATAACCTTGCCTTGGTACACTTCTTCAACGTTCTTGATCACGAAAGCACTGACCGAGATATCCACCAAGTCATTGATATCCGACTAAGTCTATCGGCGACCTACTTACGCCTTTATAACTACCCTCTAGCAGAACAGTACCTAACCCGTGCCCTTGAGCTGCTGGAATATACCGACATTCCAAAGCTGGAAGGCCGTGCTGCACTGTTATCTGCAGGGTTAGCGTATCACCTACAAGAAAGCGAAGACGTGATAAAGCATGCGACACGTGCACTTGAGATCTCACGCCAGATAGAGAACATGCGCCTTTCACAACGCTCGTACTACTTACTTTCTTTGGGTTATGAACAGGCAGGTCGTCCACAGCAAGCATTGGCAAACCTCAAGCAATACAACAGCCTTGTCTCTCTAGAGCAGCAAAAACTCAACCGTGTTGGCGAAGACGCGTTCCGTCAACAGAAAGAATTTGCCGAACAAACCCTGCACTACGCAGGCCAAGCGCAAGAGCTAGAAAAGTACAAACTAGAGCATCGCAAGTTCCAGAAAATATCGTTCGCCCTATTCTTGTTCAGTATTATCTTGTTCTTCTTTGTGCTTCGCCGTGGCTACCTCATTCAAACCTTAGCCAAAGAAGTGGACTCACTGCGCACCGACCTATTTACGCACTCACGATCTAAGCTCCCGAACCTCAGAATGCTCAATGCCAAGCTGTCCAATTCGCTAGAACAAACCAGCCAGACCTTCGAACAGTGGCAACTTGGCGAATTGATTCATGAGCCACTCAACGACCGCTTACGCTTCGTGATGATTGATTTACCGTTCTTACGCAATATGTACACGCAGAACGGTTACAAAGCCGGTCTAGAACTGGAAGACGCTTTCGGTGAATTCCTAAAATCTAAGCTTGAAGGCCCAGCTCGTGTCTACCACTTCTCGGATGCGAACCTGCTTTATATCGAGCCAAACGCGGACCGTGATTTGTCGCCTGAGGACATGTTCAGAAAGATTCAGTCTTGGGTGAATGACTTCGAAACAGAGCGAAACATCAACCGAACGGTCCGTATGGGCATCGCTGACTACCCATTCTTGCCACGCGCTTACACCGCAATTAACGATCAAGAGCTGCTCGACGTATTGTTGATGTCGACCAATCTCGCCCGTGAGATCAGTCTCAAAGAGCGCAGTAGCCAATGGGTCTATCTAAAAGCTATCGATAATGCACCAGCAGCGAGCCTTGCAACTGGTAACATAAGAGAAGCGTGTAAACATGCGATTAATCAAGGGTTAATAAAAATACAATCCTCGTACCAGAATGAGGACAACATCAAAAAAATGCTAAAAGATGACTGATTTGCGAGCGGTTAAGAGCAGCAAGTCGTGACCTTATTTTTAGTTTTGTTATTATCGATGTAACGGAATTTCATCAAAATGATCGAGATCGGTCTACGCGGCGCTAATAAATACATCTATGGGCATTCTTGAAAAAGACATTCAGGCGCAACTCCACCAGCTGAAATCTCAGTTGGAGCAGGTCCGTTTGACGCAAAGAGACACCTCGTTCAAGTTTATTAGAGAACAGAAAGTTCTAAAGCGTATCGTCACGTCTTTAAGTGATGCATGTGTTGGTAGTAACAGCCATTTAGATGAAAACCTCATTGCCCTTAGGGAAGAGCTAGAAAAGCAAAAAGACATTAGCTCAATGATCCCAAAACTGGCAGTATTAGAAAGGATGCTTAAACAGAAAACGTTGGCTATGGATAAACAGAACGGGTATCTGGACGATAGCATTAAGCACAGTGGGGAAACGCTGCAGCGCATAACTGGCCTTCCAGCACAGCTCAAACGCGACCTACGAAACTTACTTAGCTTCTCCGAATGCAATGGCAGTCAGAAAGTCGACCACGCCATGAAACTTCTCGGTATTTATGAGCGTGCCATAAAGATTATGGCGAATAACTCACGCACCCATTTTGCTGACGCTGCGCACTCTCCGGAACAAGAGCTCCTTTCCGACCTATCAAACGAACTACAACATCTGATCACTGAACTCGACTTCGAGGGTGAATCGGGTGATCTGCTTACCGATATTCGAGCGAAGCTGCTGCTTGGTGTTTCCACACAAAACCTACTTGAGCTAACACTTCAGATCCTCAAACTGGTTATTGAAGGCACCAACCTAGAACGTAAGAAGTCTGAACAATTCATCGATCAGCTTAATTCTTCTTTAGCGTCCAGCATCAAAACGGCAGACCAAAATGCCGACCAGAGCCAGAGCTACTTTGAGCACCGACAAGGTCTAAACTCTGAGTTAAATGAACTAGTCACTAGAAGCCAAAGCTCGGTAGATAAAGCGAAAGATATTGATAGTTTAAAGCTGTCGATTAATCCGCTACTCAGTGAAATCGCCTCTCTTTCGGAAAGGCTGAACCACGCAGAGCAAAAAGAACAAGCTCTGATAGAGAGAATGAGTTACGGAAAGACTCAGTTAGATTCACTCTATGAAGTGACGCAAGATTACCGTAAGCGCTTGGAAGATCAGGCTCAGCGTATGCTGCTTGATCCTCTAACCAAGGTTTACAATCGCACTGCCTTTACTGATCGCTTAGAGCTTGAGTATCGCCGCTGGATCCGCGCGCAACACTCGCTACGCGTAGTACTGCTCGACATCGACAACTTCAAAGCAATTAACGATAGCTTTGGTTACACCGCGGGCGACAAAGCACTCAAGATCATCGCAAGAACTATTACCAAAGAAGCAGGCACCACCGATACTGTGGCACGTTTTTCAGGTGAAGAGTTTGTGTTATTGCTGCCAGAGCAAACCGATGAATATTGCCATCAGGTGATTCAGAACATTCAAACTCAAGTAAGCCGCCTGCCCTTTAAATTCCGTGACCAGCAAATCACGATCACTTTATGCGCGGCAAGTACTCAGTTTAAAGAGTCAGATACACCTGAAGAAGTGCTAGAGCGACTCAATAAGACTCTAAATAAAGCAAAACAACGCGGTACCAACCAACTTGTTTGGCACTAGGCCAGCCCTAGATTTAATTTATTTCATTTTTTCAAATACTTATCACATACCATTTCCCTCAATGTTTGCTAAGCTAATGATTAACATTCGCTTAACAAGCATTAATGGCAAGCAACGCTGTCGTATCCGTTTCGTCTGGTTAACTCTCTCCTACCTTTAACCAAACACTTTCAACGTTTGCTTCTCACTCTCGAGCCAGAGGGTCACTTCAACGTCCCCTGCTCTTTTCAACAAGGAGGCACTATGATCACTCATATCAGCCCTGCCGGTAGCATGGATTTACTCTCTCAACTTGAGGTTGAGCGTCTTAAGAAAACCGCGTCTAGTGATCTGTACCAACTGTATCGCAACTGTACGTTAGCGGTCCTGAACTCGGGTAGCCATACCGACAACTCCAAAGAGTTGCTCGACAAATATCTGTCGTTCGATGTCGAAGTCGTTCGCCGTGAGCGTGGTATTAAGCTCGAACTAAGCAACCCACCAGAGCATGCCTTTGTCGATGGTGAAATCATCAAGGGTATTCAAGAGCACCTATTTTCAGTGCTGCGTGACATTGTTTACGTCAACATGCACTTAGCCGATAACCAAAGGCTCAACCTGACTAATGCCACTCACATTACTAACCTTGTGTTTGGTATCTTGAGAAATGCAGGTGCGTTGACGCCAGGCATCGAGCCTAACCTGATTGTATGTTGGGGTGGTCACTCTATTAATGCCAGCGAATACCAATACACTCGTGAAGTCGGTAATGAGCTCGGCCTCCGTGAACTGAATATCTGTACCGGTTGTGGACCGGGTGCAATGGAAGGCCCAATGAAAGGGGCTGCCATTGGTCACGCGAAGCAGCGTTACACCGATCATCGTTATCTTGGGCTTACCGAGCCTTCGATCATTGCGGCTGAGCCACCAAACCCAATCGTCAACGAACTGGTGATCATGCCAGATATTGAGAAGCGTCTTGAGGCGTTTGTTCGTATGGCACATGGCATCATCATTTTCCCAGGCGGCCCCGGCACGGCCGAAGAGCTGCTGTACATCTTAGGGATCATGATGCACCCGAATAACGCCGAACAGCCAATGCCGATTGTGTTAACGGGCTCGAAAGAGAGTGAGGCTTACTTCCGCTCAATCGATAAGTTCATTGGGGAAACTCTAGGGCCTGATGCTCAGAAACATTACGAGATCGTGATTGATGACCCAGCACGCGCTGCGAAAATCATGAAACAAGCGATGCCAGATGTGCGTTCTCACCGTAAAGAGACCGGTGATGCCTACAGCTACAACTGGTCACTGCATATTGAGCCTGAGTTCCAACTGCCATTCGACCCAACACACGAATCTATGGCGGCGCTTGATCTTCATATGGACCAAAAAACAGAAAGCCTAGCCGCTAATTTACGTAAAGCGTTCTCAGGCATTGTGGCTGGTAACGTCAAAGCAGAGGGTATTCTGGAGATCGAGAAGCACGGCCCATTCCTAATTGATGGCGACAAAGAGCTAATGACCAAGATGGACCAACTGCTGAATGACTTTGTTGAGCAACATCGAATGAAGTTACCGGGAGGGACCGACTACGTGCCTTGCTATAAAATCGCCTCACGTGATTAAGGCGTTTACGTTACCAACGTTTCAACTCACCAAGTGATACGTTACTATAAGGGGCTAGCAGCCCCTTTTTTATTGCCTATTTAGTGGAAACTTATGTCTATCCATCTTGTTATTATCGATGCCTTAAACCTCATCCGACGCGTGCACTCTGTTCAGCCGGATCCAACCGATATAGCAAGAACCATTACCACCACAATTCGCACTCTCAATAAGATTCTGAATGAATCAAAGCCCACCCACATCATCGCGGTATTTGATCACCATTTACAAGACCGTGGCTGGCGCGCAGATGTGCTTCCTGCTTATAAGCAGAATCGTAAACCGATGCCAGAACCATTGATGAAAGGCCTTGATGTTATTCAACAAGCTTGGTGGGAGTTAGGCATTGATTCACTGCTGTCTGATGGCGATGAAGCGGATGATCTCGTCGCAACACTGGCAAAGAAAGTGGCTGACCACGGAGAAACCGTCACCATCGTCTCGACGGATAAGGGCTACTGCCAACTGTTGTCACCAACGCTTCAGATCCGAGATTACTTCCAGCACCGCTGGCTAGACAAACCCTTTATCGAAGCTGAGTTTGGCGTTAAACCTGAGCAGCTTGCAGATTACTGGGGCTTAACCGGTGTGAGCTCTAGCCAAGTACCGGGGATTCCAGGTATAGGACCAAAAGCTGCAAAAGAAATCTTAACCACTTACCCGGATATCGAAGCGGCCTTTCAGGCGGAAGACTTACCGAAGAAATATCGTAAGAAGTTTGATGAACACATTGAATCAGCACGTGTGTGCAAGCAAGTCTCTGCACTCAAAACCGATATTGACCTTGGATTCAACCTGCAAGACATTCGTTACGAAGCGAAAGTTTAACTCGCTGTGACTCGACGATATTGATATAAAAAATGCTCCTTAAAGGAGCATTTTTTCACTGACACGCTAACGTAAATATTAGTGCGGTGAGATGTTTGAAAGCGCCTGAATGTGAACCGTGATCTCTTCGCGATCATGATAAAGGTGCTTAGCCTGCATCTTAAACTTCACTTTGTTCTCAATAAGGAACACTTTTAGGTTCTCGATATCTTGCAGTACTTCATCGTAACGGCCTTTCATTGGCAGTTTAAGGTTGAACAGTGCTTCTTTCGCCCAACCTTTGATGATCCACTCACCCATAAGGTGTGCAACACGAGCTGGTTTCTCAACCATGTCACAGATAATCCAAGTTACGTTCTTACGATCTGGTTCAAACTTAAAGCCATCTACCATGTGGTGCTTAATTTGACCCGTTTCCATTAGGCTGTCTGCCATCATGCCGTTATCAACACAGTGAACGAACATCGAACGCTTAACCAATTGGTAAGTCCAACCACCTGGACACGCACCTAAGTCAACACCCCACATACCTGGAGCCAGACGCTCGTCCCACTCATCACGAGGGATGAATACGTGGAATGCTTCTTCTAGCTTCAATGTAGAACGGCTTGGTGCATCTGATGGGAATTTCAGACGAGGGATACCCATAAAGAACTGTGAGTTGTTCGATGGGTAAGAGTAACCCACAAAGCAGTGACCCGGAGCGATGAAGCATAAATGAAGCACAGGCTTCTTAGCATTATCTTTCGCTGTCATCAGGCCTTTGCCACGCATCGCTTGACGCATCGGCACAGTAAACTTACGGCAGAACTTCAAAAGCTCTTTTGCTTCGTTAGTATCTGGCGTTTCGATACGGATATCACCACAACGAGGGAAACCTTCTTTCTCAGAAAGCGCCTCAAGAATTGGAGAAATACGGTCATCGGTTGGCAGGTCTTTAATTTCAACAGCCACTGCCAACATTTGACGAGCAAAGATCAGTGATTGGAAATCGATCTCTTTGATCAACTTGTCCGCTTCACCTGCTTGGTAACATTCAAACAATACAAAACCTGTATTGTTCTTTAGGCGAGGAAAACCAAACACTTCCAGTTGTGTTGCCTTGTCTTGAATTTCGCCAGCACATTCTTTTTCAAAACCAGAGCGACAATAAAGTAGTACGTGTTTCACTGAGTTACCTCTTTTATATTCAAAGCAGCGAAGGAGAAGACTCCCCAACCAATGATAAATAGTAGACCACCAAACGGAGTGATAGGGCCAAACCATTTTATTCCTGTCAGTGCCAAGCCATAAAGGCTGCCACTAAAACAAAGGATGCCGATGATAAAGCAAATTGCCGCAATGAAAAAATATTTTTGTGATTTAGCGCCAAGTTTCATCTGCAGCAGAGCGCCACACGCCAATATCGCTAGAGTATGGATAAATTGGTACTGAACACCCGTCTCAAACACGCCTAGCAGATATTCAGACAAGATAGCTTTCAAACCGTGAGCTGCAAAGGCGCCAAGCATCACAGCAACCGCACCAGAGATGCCAGCAAACGTGAGTAAATACTTACTTCTCATTGAGTACCTCTTTGATAAACGCTGATAACTTCTCAACGGTTAACGCAATATTCTGCTGCTCGGTGTAACCAGAACTCTTACGAGGTTTAAAGCTGTGGTCGCCATCGGGAATAAATTCAACACGAATAGAATCAGACAGATCAAAATCAGCAAACTCTTCACGCTTACCAAAGGTATCGCGCTCACCTTGTAAAATGAGGCATGGCTTTGCTAACTCAGCCAGATGCTCACCTTTGTATTTCTCGGGTTTACCTGGTGGGTGGAAAGGAAAGCCTAAACACGCCATTGCGGCCACCTTATCAAGTTCAGACAAATGGCTCGCCATACGCCCTCCCATCGACTTACCACCAATCACAAGCTTATCGGCATCAACCTGCTCAATAATCTCTTGATAGGCTTCAAGTAGCTTAGGCGCTCTGTCAGGTGGACGACGCTTACCATCTTCAGCACGTTTAATCATGTAAGGGAAGTTGAAACGAATCACTCGTATCCCTTTAAAGGCTAACCCTTTGGCTACCGACTGCATGAACTCATGCTCCATGCCTGCGCCAGCACCATGGGCAAAGATAAAGGTGATGGGATTGTCTTCACCATCAATGATGACGTTATTCATCGAGTAAGTCCTCTTGTTCACTTTGCGCTTTCGCTAGCATCCAGTCGCGGAAGGTAGCAATACGACCCATGTCGGCTTGTTTCTCATGACAAACCACATAGAAGGCGTTCTTACTCACCAACACTTCATCAAAAGGCGCAATCAAACGACCCGCTTCGATTTCAGGCTGCGCCAACACGTTGTTACCCAGAGCAATGCCCTGGCCGTGAGCCGCTGCCTGCAGCACCATGGTTGAGTGACTGAAGATAGGGCCGTGATTAACGTTTACCCCATCGATGCCATTTTGCTTAGCGAACTGTTTCCAATCCTTTCGAGAAGTATCATGCAATAGCGTATGACATGCTAAATCACTGAGAGATTCTAATGGTTTTACTCCTAGCAGCACGGAAGGTGAGCAAAGAGGGATCAAGTATTCTTGGTAAAGCTTATCGGCTCTAAGCCCCGACCAATTACCTCGGCCATAATAGATAGCGACGTCTACATCATCGGTTAGCGAGCCTTCATCCATATCAACGGCTTTGATTCTTACATCAATATCAGGCTCTTGCTGATTAAAGTCAGCGAGCCTTGGTACCAACCATTGAATAGCAAAACTCGGCGGTAAACTGATGGTCAATGCGCCCTTCTCACTTCGCTCCAGCACTTTGTCTGTCGCTTCTGCTAGTGATGTGAAAATATCTTTGATATCTAAGAAGTAGCTTTGACCTTCTTCAGTTAGCAGCAAAGAGCGGTTTCTTCGGCGAAACAGCTTCAAAGATAAGAATTCTTCAAGCGCTTTGATCTGATGACTGACTGCCGCTTGAGTAACAAACAACTCTTCTGCAGCACGCGTAAAACTCAAGTGTCGAGCTGCAGCTTCAAACACTCTTAGCGAGTTTAATGGGGGTAATCGACGAGACATAGTTACTCTCTAAATAAGCATTAGTTTTTTTTATCTGAAACATTATAATTTGTCCATTGCCTAGCAGCCAGAGAAATTCTATATTTCATCCCGCAGCAGCTAGCCTGAACGGCTTGATTCTCTCTAGAATCAATTGGCTTAGCTCCTGCGATGTTGTGTTTGCAAACTCGTTCTTTTCGAGTTGGGTAGAGTTCTACCAAATGTTTTGTTGCAGTTTATACTGAAACGAGGCATGTACTTCCTGTATTTATTTTGACCTGTCTGTCAAATTTGTTTACACCGCCTTATGGGCGGTGTTTTTTTATGTGCAAAGAAATGTAACAACAAGTTTATCAATAGCTGTGCTAATTAATCTTTATTATTTTTCATCGCCAATCACAGAATCAGACACCCACTCAAATAATCAACTGAACACATACAAATAGCACCATTGAGTTGCACTAAAAAGTAACAGAATACTTCAAGATACTCACACTTCTTCGGTACTTATAAACCCGTTTAGAACACACTCTTTCTATCAATCAAAAATTTCAAAGCTGAGCATGACGATAGCACGCCCAAACTCACGCCTCTGTCTGACTACTGTAAATCATTCACAATAGAAAATAAAAAAGCCGCTTACTTTTCAGTAAACGGCTTTGCAAAATGATTAACGCTTGGTCAACACACCACTATGGGCGGTAAACCTTAACGTTATGGAAGCCCTGCTCTTGTAGGTAAAGTGCCTGTAGACGGCTCATTACACCACGGTCACAGTACAGCAAGTACTCTTTCGCTTGGTCTAGGTCGCCAAACTGAGTCGAAAGCTTGAAGAATGGGATGTGTTTAATTTCAACACCCTCGATCTCTAATGGGCTTTCGTCTTCTTCTTCTGGGCTACGGATATCAAGAACGATAGCGTGCTCAGCAACAGCTTGAACTTGTTCAACTTCAGGCGCTTGCTCTTGGCTCTCTTTCTCGATGTCACGGATATCCATAACACGAGCGTTCTCGATCACTTGATCCAGCACTTCAAAGTTAAACTTAGCTTCTTCTGCTTCCAGTTTGCCTTTCTTCGCTTTCACTGTTGGCTTCTTAGAAATAACACCACAGTACTCAGGCATTACCTTAGCGAAGTCTTCAGTACCGATGATACGAGAAAGGTCGATGATGTCTTCTTTATCCCAGTTGATAAGCGGACGAAGAATCAAAGTATCTGTCACGTTGTCGATGTGACGCAGGTTAGTTAGCGTTTGGCTTGATACCTGACCTAGTGCTTCACCAGTAACCAACGCTTCGATCTTGAACTTGTCTGCAACCATACCACCAGCACGCATGAACATACGCTTAAGAACAACGCCCATTTGGCCGTCTTCTACGTTCTCAAGGATTTCAGCAACCACAGGTTCAAAGTCTACAGAAATGAACTTCACCTTTGCAGATGAGCCGTATTTATTCCATAGGTAGTGAGCCACTTGTTTAACACCAATCTCGTGCGCTGGGCCACCAAGGTTGAAGAAACAGTAGTGAACCTTAGAGCCGCGTTTGATGTGCAGGTAGCTTGAAACACCAGAATCAAAGCCGCCAGAGATCAAGCTCAGTAGATCTTCTTGAGTACCAAGAGGGAAGCCACCGAGGCCTTTGTGACGAGCTAGAACTTGGTTTAGCTTGTCGTTAGCCACTTCAACCTTAACGGTTACATCAGGGTTCTTAAGTCGAACTTTCGCTGACTCAACTGCTTGGTTTAGACCGCCGCCTACGTAGCGCTCAAGTTCAATAGAGGTAAAGTCATGCTTACCACGACGCTTAGCACGTACAGAGAAAGTCTTGCCTTCAATGTCAGCACGGCTGCGTTCTAGTACTTGCTCGTAAATATCGTGCAAGTCTTTGAATTCAGACTGTTGAACTTCAAGAGAGTGGTGAATACCTGGAGTGTGAGTCAGAGCCTCTAACACTTCTGCGTAGTACTGGTCACTCTCAGACGTCACTTCAATATGATCGCGACGGTTGAATACCGCAACACTTTCACAGCGACGTTGAATAACGTTACGAATGTTGCACTCTAGAATCCTTGTGAAGCGCTTACGCACCGATTCACTTTTTACAAAAATTTCCGGATGGGGCTTAACAATAAATTTCATAGTACTTTCACAACATTAATGTTCAAAATTTTGAAAACGCTCATCGCCAAGTAAATTAGAGAATTTACACAGCACTTGAAGCAAGAATAGATCATATCTAAATCTAAGGGCGCGAATTATACATGAGAAAGTGAAGCAAGGAAAAGAGTGCTTGCTGTAACACCATCATTAAACCGCTTGTTATTAACAGTAGCAGGTTTCGAAACGACATAAATGCCGCAGAGAGAACCATTGAAGACCAGCAATCGAGTAGGAGGAGGCC
>NZ_JBFRKQ010000067.1:6137-8941 GCF_041469505.1 Vibrio sp. 10N.286.49.E11 | reverse complement strand
TTGTTAGTTAACAACAATGCAAGCTGGATTTACAACTTGAGTTATTGACAACAACGGCTATTAAGTGCAGAATGCATTTCTACAAAGTGCCCATAGCTCAGTTTGGTTAGAGCATCCGACTCATAATCGGCAGGTCCACGGTTCAAGTCCGTGTGGGCGCACCAATTTCTAAAAAACCGCTCAATGAGCGGTTTTTTTGGTTTCTACATGGCAACATTCTAGCTAAAGGCACTCGAACGTCCCTTCACCTGCTGGCTGAGTATCATTAAGTGTACTGACTCATACACAATCTGACACTTATGGTGAGGAAGCGTGACCTAGTCGTACAGACTGTCTTATATGCCACCAAAAACGCTTCTGGACAATTCCTTGCCAGTGGCTTTCCTAAATTAGCATCTCATGGATAATTTCAGGTATTACAAACCTTCAATCAAGTGGCCAAATTCACTCAGCCACTACACTAGCTTGGTATATTTGGATGAAAGATAAAAGTTACGGGCAGGAATGTTTGTGGATTGAGGAATCTTTATCTTAAGTAACGTTTAAATGATGCAGCGATATTATGTTTAACAATTGGAACTTAGCGCCTCCATGTAAGGCATCATTATATTTGTCATTCTGTAATGCTTAGCATACTCCCAGAGTTTCCCCTGATCTAGTTTGTTGGTTCGTTTGGCTTCTGTAAGTGCTTCAATCGCAACATCAACACCGATCTTATTACGGAACTTAAAGCAATCAACAACCGTCCGCTCAACGTCCGTAACCAAAACAGGGACACCATCAACTTGTGTTGAGATAATTCCAAAATCCGTAGCCTCCCTGCTTCGAACAATCTGAATGATTGGATAGTCAATATTGGGCGCTCTATCGCCTTTTTTGATGCGGAGCCACACCTGAAAAGGTGCTTGGGTTGTGAGGTTATGATATCTGAGAGCCGAAAGAAGGCAGATCACACCATTTTTCGCTCTGGCGCTAACTTCTGCAAAAGACTGCATCTCAGACTCTTCTCGGCCAATATAACCGTAGAGCCCTCTCTGTAACTTTTCTATCTGACCCTTTTCCACGGCGCGAGAAAGGGCAGCGCGTGTTATGTTTAATTTTGCTGCGTCTGAGGTAGTAAATATGGATAGTTTTTTTAGTTTATCTAGATGTGATGGATTCATGCTAACTGATACGTTTAGTCATACTTTATATGTATTGTATGGTAAAACGTATCATTCATCCAGTTTTCCTTCGATGGACGTTAGCCTTTTTGATTGTTTAATTAACAACATAGAAGTACAACAGAGCCATAAAAACACAGTTATTTGTAGGAATTTGCATGGTGGATTTTTGACATGATGTCGGCTGCCAAAGCCGACGCTTTGGGAGTTTCTAGTGACCAGATTATGTGGGTTATAGCTAGGAGTATTGTTAACGGTGACATCGACCCTGATGACGACCAGCTCAGTGTTCTGCTAGCTCTGAATAGGGAGGACGTCAAAGGTGATTGACCGAACTTTGGCGGTTGTAATTGACTGTGATAACAACAAAATGTGCCTAGAGATGCCACGTTGTTTTCTAGGGCGGATGTTATTGTACTCGCCGTAGCCAACAATCCATACAGGTTACCGAGAGTAATGGTAGGCCAGTTGGTGGAAACTGTTGATACCTACGAAAATGCCTCTGATTTCCGATTGATAGCTAGATTAACTCAGAAAATTCAGCACAGGGATATTTCTGATGTAATAATGGTTACTGCCGATAAAGCACTAGCTAGAGCGGTTCAGGCGTTTGTGAACCAACACTACATCAATTGCCAATGCTACCCCAACGTGGCGCAAGAGCTTATGAGCGATAAACTAATGCACACTATGAGTTCGACCCGCTTAACTGGTGAACAAACTATATCATTTGCAACTCAAGAGGTATCAGTATGTCTAAGAGGCTGAGCAAAAATACGTCTGTAACGTTAGCAAGAGCCGTGATGAGGTTGTTTGACTATTGGAATATCTCACGTACTACTCAGTGTTCGCTGCTCGGTATAGGTTTAACGAACAGCAACAGGTTACGAGCAATGGAGGTGGGAGCTACTGGTATCCCTAGGGGACTGGATTCACACGAGCGAGTTATCAACCTATTGGCGATCCACAAACATCTCAGTATGCTCTACCCGTATAATCCAGAGATCAAATATGGCTGGGTAAATATGCGCAATACAAAGCTCGATGGGCGTACTCCGATGGAAGTTATGGTGGGCGAAGGTTTTGTCGGTATATCAAAAATAAGGCATTTTCTGAACATGAACTATCAGAGGTGAAGTATACTGACTCGCACACAGGCGGATACGTTCAATAGTCCCAGTCTTTACTGTTTACCGTAATCTAATCAGGAGGTGGAAAGTCATCTAGCTTCTGCTCTAAGATAGTTCGTATTTTTGATAACTCTGCATAGCCGAGGTCACCGCAAATACCATTCATTTCCGTTTTTACTAAATGCAGCAGCGTCTGCATCTGTTCATATGTAAACTCTTGTCCCATATTTAATCTCTTAATCTTAATCACATCACTCTACATGTCTTAAAACTGAAGACATTCCCTTGAACAACCATTAAACAAAACGCATACCATCCATTCAACATAGCTAGACCCCACTTATCTTAGACCTTCTTAGTGTAAAGATCACGCCAAGTGGTATCCTTACAACACATAGCAACAGCCTGTATGTAGTCCAAAGAGATTGTTTATTACAAATAAACAATCTCTATACCCAGCCATTCAGCATTGATGAATATATGATATGGCAACATAAATATTGGTTACTAC
>NZ_JBFRKQ010000067.1:0-5384 GCF_041469505.1 Vibrio sp. 10N.286.49.E11 | reverse complement strand
GTTACTACAAGCCAGTTACTATGTTCGACTCTATGTACCAGCGCCTGTCGGGCTTTACCATACGTGTTCCATTAGTCCACAAGACAAATACAGTGGTGCCTTCATCACCTCAACTCCTACAAGGATTTTGAGTTGATATGTCACACGCTTCTAGGGAGATACTGTTACTTTAAGCGTATCCGCCCCATGAACCCACGGGACGGAGACTCAAGAGGTGCTGCAATTGTGTAAATTAAGTATGCCTTTTCTTACACTAAGATTGATTTTTCATAATTTGGATTGCGATGGATAGCGCTTGTTGTAGACCTATATCACTGAGGAGATCACTCTTTCTAATAGCTTTAGATGCTACCAAGCATCCGTCTTCATCAAACATCACCTTGGTGCTGTTTTCCAAGAAGTCTTCAATCACCTCAATGTGTATGTCAGAATCCTTTGGAACATCAATAACTTCAGGAGGCTTTGTGGAAGATATCGACTGTTCACTATTGTGAAACAGTAATTTGTCATCGCCGCCCTCTTGAATGATAGGCAGACCTTGAATCTCTTTCAGAAGGTTAACTTGGTGTCTTGCAGACTTAAGTTCGTTATACATGTTCTGTATCTTGAATTTGACCAAATCACTAGTTATGGATTCATAGTCTGAGTTGCTCATGACGGTAATATCTATCTTGGAAGATTTTGAAGCCCTAGAGACCTTGGCATCATTAATATCATCCTGCCACGCATCAACAAGAACTCGATAAGGGTTATCTTTTCCTCTCGATTTCTTATTGTAAATTGAGCTTTTGCTCATTTTGATTCCCAAAGCCATTAATGCATCCGTAAGGTTTGGGGCCGTAAGCTCTACGTTGTTTCGTTTGAAGCCTTGAATTATCTTGTGGATTGCTCTTAGCTTTGTTTCAACACTACTACTCGACTCTGAGCATAATCTCTCTAATACAGCTTCTATTGTGGTAGACATGTAATATCTCCCAAGTTTTGAATTTTCATAACAGCACCTAAATACTTACCCTCTAGTTTTTGCAAGTCATGCTCGATTGCCTTTGCAGTAGAGGATATTGCAGCTTGTCTTTCGTCATCAGAAAGCGGTTTTAAAAAGAGGGGCTGCTCACCCAATGCAACTAAAGTCATGTCAACAAAGGTATCTCGCTTAAACTTCAAATCTTTATCTTTAGTGAAGTGCGGCAAAAACCTTTCTGACTCAACGATAGAATTCAAATGTTCAAAGTCCGAACACTCTTCAAACCCTAAGCCTCCAACAAAATCATCCTCTGTATTAGTTACTTCACGAACTTTCTCAAACAAAAGATTGGTGTAGTAAACTTCGGCTAAGATAAGGTTCTCATCACCTTCATTGGACTCCATATGATTTTCAACCTTTTTTACCTGATTATCATACGAATAGAATAGCTCTGTCTTACCGTTAGTCTTATATTCCTGCCTTCTAAGCTTAACTAACTCTTTTTGCTCTTCTTGTAACTGATTGTAGGTATCACTAATTTTCTTAGCTTTATAAAGCAATGTATTTATGTGTGACCAAATTGTAATAAGGTATGGTTTCCCACTTACTAAATATTTACAGTTGGCACACTTCCCTACACCTTTAAATCTAAAATCACTATCTTGATGGGCCTCATCACAAAGAGTAGCGGCGTTAGGACAGATGCCAAGTGTGTTTGAATTCCATGCTCGGTCTCTAATTATCTCCCAAGATGAGTCATAGGCATCAGAAATATACGCCATCGCTCTTGCCTTACTTATTGGCTTTTTCTTTAAATCAGACGATAGTGACAACTGCATTTTCATAGAAACCTTCGCTTGCGCTTCAGAAATTTCAGTTTCAACATAATGCGCATCATGTTTTACATAGTGATATGTTGTTCGTATATTTGCATGACCCGCAATAAACTTTGAAATAATATTTATCGGCACACCCGCTTCTTCTAGTCGAGTTATACCCGTAACCCTAGTGCAATGGATAGTAAGATCACTTATATAAGAGTTTCCTCCCCCTATATTCTTCTTAAACTTCTCTATCTTATCTGCTGATATAACTGAGAAGTCAGCCCCTTCATCCTCTAGTCTTCGCTGAATCTCAATCATTAGATTATTCCACGTGCGTACTAGTAATTTCTTCGTAGGGGGAAAGTTATGCGTGTTTTTAACCGGATTCAAGTTACACCTAAATAGGTAAAATCTATCTGGTATTAACTTCAAAACCAGCTTAGTCGGAGGGGCGCCAAGGATTTGCCGCAAATCTTTTTTTTCAAGATCTCGCAAACAACTAGGGCTGTCCACTGGGTGGTGTTCTTCAATAAATTTCAATTGTCTCTCAACAATTTTTATTACATCCTCATGATGCCACGGAATCACATACCCACTACTGTCACTAAAGGCAACATTTCTATCTGCTGTCTTATTGGTATTCACATACATGTAAGCACGTCTGATGATAGGATACCCACTATCATCAAACTCTTTACTTTTTTTGGCTTCACGAACTAAGCTCTTCGCTCTGTTCAAGAAGCCTCTAGCATCATTTACGTGTCCCTTAGCCTTCCAGTAACAGGCTAATTTGCTGTCATTTTCTTCCCATACAACATCATCAAAATTATATTTGTAAGGATCACCTTCACCGCTATCTAGACATTGAGCTTGAATCCCTCGAATTGGAATCATAAACAATAAAGCTAGTAAATTGACAATTGTTGGGTTAAAAGTATTGACGCCTTCTTCATCCCGAAAATACATATAGTCTAGGCTCCTAGCCCATTCATATGAAGGATCGTAAAGTATATCAGTTGCTATCTGATGAACTCGATAAGGAATAAGTGCTTTCGGTGTTTCATCTTTGGCTCCATTGCCATCGTTTTTTACTAATCTAATAACCTTGTCGTACTCTACTCTAGACAATAATGCTTCGTATCCGTCATCTTGGTCGATAGCATGTTCAATCATCAACCAGTTGGCAAAATCAAAGATAGCTAGAGCCTTACTTCTTATTTTTTTTTCGCCTTCATTTAGAAAATTGAACCATCGATACTCTCCATCTCTTCCAACTTTCATTAAATCCTGAAAGTCTTCAACTGATTTAACCTCCATAATATCTATGCGGTTACAGATATATTCCAGTAACACCCTTAGAGCAGCATCTACCTCTTTGGGGCTTTTTAGCTTTAGCGTATCCTTATATCTCTCGTATTCGCTAATAAGAAAAGAATAGTTCTCTAGTCTTACCTCAGACTTTCGTTTGGAACGGGAAAGAGATAGCCCTCTTGGACGTGATAAACCATTAGGTATTATATCTGTTTCTAGTTTTGAATCTAACTTCTGGTTGTTGTTTCTATAACCAACAATCAAAAATTCCAATATGCCAAACAGTTCTTTTTTGATGTACTTATGATCTATTGTATTGATGTCACCAGTAAAAAGAGCGTGCCTATCTATAACCAAACATCTCAACTTATCAACGTCTTCAAGGGTCACTTCCATCAAAGAATGCTTTTCGTAGAAGTATCCATAAAGTAGTGCAAACACCCTACCTTTCTGTCTTGGTGATGAATTAACTCCATAACCGTTTGCCTCAGCAGCTTTATCAAACTCTTCATATAGCGAAGAGATTCTTTCTTGCTTTTTCGCCTGTATACTCAAACTGGTTAGATAGGCAGTAGACCATTGGTGCTTAGCGAAGTAGTAAAACTCGGAGAAACATATGCCTCTATCACGAAGAGTGCTAAGAAGTTTTAGTCCACGTTCATATTCATTTTTATTAGTCAAACAAACGAGACAAACCTCTATAATCGCAGAGTTTGATAGGTACTCAACTTCACCTTCTCGTTCTAAAAACTTTTCAACATCAGTGCTTTTTAAACCTAACATAAAGACTCTATAAAATTATTGTGTAGTTTGTTGAAATTTCACTTAAAGCGGCATCTATATCTTTGGCAGTTGCGCCTTTATACACTTCTTGAGACAAGATATTTCGATGATTGGCTAATATTTGAATGATTTTGTTGCCAGCTCCATTGTTTGCAAGCGTTGTTACAAACCAATGCCTCATAGGGTGTGGGGAAATACCATCCTCATACCCATACTCTGCCATATAGCCCATTTTTTCGAGCCTTCCTACAGCTCTTTGTAATGCTCTAACGTATGCACGTATAGATAGAGGGGCACCAAGGTCACTTTTGTCACCCATTTTGACAAAAAAGAATGGATGATCGTGACCATGCTTCTGTTTATAGTTTTCCATGCAGACCTCTCTAAGATATAAATACTCAGCAAACCAGTCACAAAAATGTTGTTCTATTTCCGTATGAATTAATACGATTTCTGTCTTATAGTCACTATTTACAGCTAGGTCTTTCCATCCTGCGTGGTAGCTTTTAGAGACCGCTCGCTCATTTCTTGGTTGGAGTTTACGGTGCATCAAATACTCTTTTCTTAGCATCTTAGGATAAGGCTGAACGTCAGTAGCACCTTCTGAGGGGTGGTGTAGGTTTATCCTTACTCTTCCTGTAGAAGTGTCGAGCTTGAAGTCATTGTACCAAACATGGAACGGTTCACTTTCACGCATACCACCAAATAACAACATGGCGGTAATCATCTTGGCACCAACATCTTCAGTTCCATCACGTTTTTTGAAACCGTACTTAAACAAAGGCTCAATCAGATCCTCTGGAAACACATGAATATTTCTACTCTTAGGATTGCCGTTGAACTTATAGATATGGTCGTTTGAAGTAGCTTGAACTCTTGCTGCAACATTCTTCACGTTTGTTACATGACTGAGAGATACATTATCTTTTATCGCATAGGCATGATAAAAGTACCTAAGATTTGTTGAGTCCTTTGCAGGGATAAGCGACTCAGAGACGTGGTCAGAGAGATCTTTAGAAAAATCTATGATGTATGCAAAATTCCTCATGACTGTCTTTTGGCTGGAGGGTGTCCAACCAAGCTCTTCATCACCAGTTAATGAGCACTCAATGAACCCTCTCAATGCATCAGCGATACTATTATCATTCTTGTATGCCGATGCCTTTACTAAACAAAAGTCATAAAACAGACCAATAGCTCGTGCTACATGCCTCTGCCATGAGAGACTATTTGATGCATTTCTCGCAAAATACTTAAATAGCTCATGGAAGACTATAGGAGCATCCGCGCCAAGCGGCTTTATATAGAGAATCATGAACTGGTCACGCTTACCGCTTTTTAAAACGACATGCTGCTTAACAGTGACATGATGCAATGGGTTGGGATAATTTCGCGCTCTGAATTTCATGCTGTGTCTTTGTTGTAATTATTTATAAGGGGTTATACTTTACTTATATTGGAACAATAAGAGATATATTGGATGAAATCAAGCATTATGTTGT
>NZ_JBFRKQ010000066.1:1665-1895 GCF_041469505.1 Vibrio sp. 10N.286.49.E11 | reverse complement strand
TTGTAACGGTCGTCCAATTGACACTGTTTTTCTTCGCTGAAAGAACTTAGTGCGTCATCAAATACGTTTTTGTGTTGGATACCAATGGTACCTAAACGCCAGCCTGTTGCGCCAAAGTACTTAGAGAACGAGTAAACACAAAGTGTGTTGTATGGTAGTTTTGCAAATAGAGAAACGAAGTCATCGGCAAATGTACCGTATACGTCATCAGTGATGATGAATAGGTCACT
>NZ_JBFRKQ010000066.1:0-1650 GCF_041469505.1 Vibrio sp. 10N.286.49.E11 | reverse complement strand
ATTAGCTCGTACTCGTGGTGAGTAAGGTTCGCTAGTGATACACGTACTGATGCGTGTACTGTGTCGAAACCTTTACCAGGTAGTAAGATTACGCCGGTTTCGTGAGCAAGACGGAATAGGAAGTCTTTACCTTTCTCGTTAGCTTTGAACCAGTCGACAAACTCTTGACCGTAAAGTTTGCCACCTAGCGTGTCTAGCTCTAGTAGTGTGTAGTAATCCACACGGTCTTTGTTCTCTTCGATTGCTACACCCATGTTTTTGTAAAGCGTTGTGTAGCGCTCACGGATGATGCGTTTACAAGCGGCTTTGTAGCGACCTTCTGAGTCCATTAGACAAGTTAATGCAAACATCGCCATTTGTACTTGTTGTGGTAGAGACAGACCTGCAGTATGGTTCAATGCTACGCTGCGGCTATCAGCAACGATACGGTCGATGAATTTGATGTCACGTGGCTCTGGAGTTAGCGTTTTGTAACGGTCGTCCAATTGGCACTGTGTCGCTTCACTGAATGAGCGAAGTGTATCGTCGAACACGTTCTCATCGTGAATACCGATAGTGCCTAGACGCCAGCCTGTTGCACCGAAGTATTTAGAGAATGAGTAAACACATAGTGTGTTATACGGTAGTTTTGCGAACAGAGAAACGAACTCATCTGCGAATGTGCCGTACACGTCATCTGTGATGATGAATAGGTCACTGCGTTGCTCATTCACAAAGTTTGTTAGGTTCTCTAGAGTCTCGTCAGAGAATTTCACTGATGCTGGATTAGCAGGGTTAACGACGCAAAGTAGTTTGATGTCTGTATCTGCCAGTTTCTCGATTTCAGACATTGGTAGCTGCCAAGTGGTCTCATCAAGGCGTAGCTCTACGATTTCCAGCTCATATTCTGCTAGCTCTGGGATTTCTAGGTAAGGTGTAAAGATTGGCGTGATTAGCGCAACTTTGTCACCTTTTTTCAATAGACCATTGTTGAACATGGTTGCGAACGTGTACGTCATTGACGCAGTGCCGCCTTCTGTTGCGAACAGGTCAAAGTTAGTCGTCATTGGCATTGGGCCGTACATCTCTTCTGCGATGTATTGTTTAACCACTTTCTCGATGTTCACTAGCATACGTGGTGGCACTGGGTAGTTACACGCAAGGTAAGCCAGTACTAGCTCGTTTAGGAACGCTTGTTTTTCGATGCCTAGACGGTCTTTTGCGTAGCTTAGTGCACGACGTAGGAAATCAACGCCTTTGTCTGTTGCATATTGGCTTGCGAACGTGTCGAAACGCTCAACGATGCCGACGCCATCAGGGATACCACCGAAATCACCACCTAGGTAAGCGTAGTTACGCTCTGCTTCTGCTACCGCAAACTCACCAAGACGGATGAATGCTTTACGAGGTAGCGTTGCTAGGAAGTTAGGGTTACCACGACCTGCATCAAGAAGTGCACGATCTGGCACAGCTTGCGCCACTTCAATCAGTTTGTCTTTTAGCTCGAATGGGCTTAGGTCAGCGAATTTTGAAAAATCGATAGTTGGAGTTTGAGTAGTCATAATAGATACCTTACTTTCATAAATTTTAGCAAGTCGATCCCCTTCCCTATGTTTGGCCAGGGAATCGCTTAGTGTTTTAATTGGATTGACGTCTTAGACTGACGTTATA